>CAZSBA010000010.1:0-41187 GCA_964605035.1 uncultured Proteiniphilum sp.
AAAGATTCATCTGACTATAAAGAGGTTGTATACGAAGGATATGGACCATATGGCATAGCTATAGTTGTTGAAACAGCTACAGATAACACTACTCGCACAGTAGCCAACGTTCGCAGCTATTTCAATAAACATGGTGGCTCTTTAGGTACAACGGGCAGTCTTGAGTTTTTGTTTGATCATAAGTGTGTTTTTAAAATTGCTCCTAAAGATGGTGTTGATATAGAAGAACTTGAACTTGAACTGATAGACTATGGAGTAGATGAAATTGAGGTTGAAGAGGATGATATTCTCATATATGGCGATTTCACATCCTATTCAGATATACAAAACTATTTGGAGGGTAATGGATTCGAAATTCACTCTGCTGAGTTTGAACGTATCCCACACGACACAAAAACACTAAATGATGAACAACGTGCTCAAATTGAAAAGCTTCTAGAAAAGTTTGAAGATGATGAAGATGTTCAGAACGTATTTCATAATATGGATGAAGTAGGAGAAGAGGAATAAACCTCTACCCCTTATTCATCAATTCATTATAAGCATCAAGAGCTTCTTTTGCAGCAGCATAGGAGCTCTTCTTGGTATTGAGAAGATCACTCTCCAACTTCACAAGTAGGTCTGTTATAACTGGGTTGTTATAAAAATTGTTGTGCAGATGTTCGTTGATGGTTTCAAACATAAGATATTTCGATTGCTCATTTCGTTTATGATTGAAGTACCCACTTTTCTTTACAAAATCTATATATTTGTCTATCATATCCCAAATCTCAGCTATTCCCAACTTATAGTAACCAGAATAGGTTAGCACCTCTGGCGACCAGCCAGAATCGGGTATTGGATATAGATGTAATGCATTTCGCAACTGCCTCTGTGCCATTTTTGCTTTGTCTATATTATCACCATCTGCTTTATTTATAACTATGCCATCTGCCATTTCCATTATACCACGCTTTATACCCTGAAGCTCATCGCCAGTACCTGAAAGCTGAATTAGCAGGAAGAAGTCGACCATAGAGTGAACTGCAATTTCGGACTGCCCTACCCCAACTGTTTCAACAAATATATAGTTAAAACCTGCTGCTTCACATAGTATGATAGATTCTCTAGTTTTTCGAGCTACTCCACCCAGAGAACCGGCAGAAGGGGAAGGTCTAATAAAAGCATTTTCTGCAACTGAGAGCTTCTCCATACGTGTTTTATCTCCCAGTATACTGCCCTTAGATCTTTCGCTTGATGGATCAATTGCCAACACAGCAAGTTTGTGACCTTTCTCTAGCAAATGCATTCCAAAGGTATCGATTGAAGTACTCTTACCGGCTCCGGGAACTCCGGTAATACCAACTCTTATAGAATTACCAGAGTAAGGCAGACACTTCTCTATTATTTCTTGTGCAAGGTCGTTATGTTCCGAAATTGAACTTTCTATCAATGTTACAGCCTGACTCAATACCACCCTGTTGCCCGATAAAATTCCCTCTACAAATTCATCAGATGTGAGCAACTTACTTTTTTTTTGTTTTACCCTGTATGGGTTCACGCTTGGAGGCTGTGTTACACCTTTGTTTACCATAAGTCCCTTATATTTTGAGTTATTCTCAGGATGTTCCATTATCATATATTCAATATTAAAAAACCGAACGAAGGCTTTTCACAAAGTTACTTCATTCGGTTTCTAAAATCAACCGTTAATAGGAATATTTTATTTTCTAGGAGTTACATTTCCCTTTATTGTGAGTACATAAACTGTATCGGGAACATTGCTGTAAACCCTGATTGTTTTATTAAATGTACCGGGACGACGTACAGTAGAATACTTGGCAGTAATTGCACCTTTTTTCCCTGGAAGGATTGGTTCGCGGGTATAAGATGGTGTTGTACATCCACATGAGGCTGATACTCTTTGAATAATTAATGGGCTATCACCATTGTTAGTAAATTCAAACTTGGTGGTTACAGCTCCAATCTCCTCTTTAATTGTTCCGAAGTTATGTTCTGTTTTATTGAATTCCATTAAGGGCTGTGCTGCAAAAGCAATAGCACTGATGAATACTGTAAAGAGTAAAATAAGACTTGTTTTTTTCATTACTATATATTTTAATTACTAACCAATTACTGTAATACTTGTAAAGTCAGACACAAAAGTAACAATTCAGTTTAAGAACAGTTCTTTGTTTAACAAGTTTTTAATCTATTATTTCAATTCTACTTCCCTCGGTATGTGATATAAATTCAGGTGCATACATACTCTGAATTGTAGCAATTCCACTTGAGTAACTGCCTTGGCGAGTTATGAAAACTGAATATTCGAGTACATACGTACCTTTTGGCATAATATCAAAATAAAAATTAGTTGAGGCATCTACTGATGTTTGGTAATAAATAAGACCATTTTGCCATTTTAATCCTGAGATTTGATCAACCGGTTCGAATGAACTAGCTCTTAAATCTTTGATATGTACAAACTCCATATCTCTATCACTTCTTACTGTTATTCTAACCACTACCTTATCTCCAACTTTTAAAGGACTCTCTTCTGTTATGGATATTAAACGTTGACCTTCGGGAGTGGATTCTTCAACGAACATGATCTTTTCTATATCAAGTGAACTATCGCTTTTCTTGATTTTATCCATATCTTCAAAATACTGTAAGTAAAGTGCTCCCCATGAGGGTGAATTACTTTTTTGAGTTACAGTAACGTTACCCATGTCAGGAGATATCTCTGTGCGGCTCCACGACTCTTTAAAGTAGCCCGTACCAATCTCACTAGATTCAGGTTCAACGAGCTTATTACCTAAAGTAATCTTGGTTTCGCTCTCTGCAGAAAACCAGTCGCTTCCTTTGCTTAACAGAGCATAGACAGCATCTGCAGTAGCATGAGTGGTTTCCCACTGCTGTGTTTGCTTTTGCTTAAGCAACCACTTTTTCATATTATCAATCTCATCATTGGAAGCTCCACTTACCATAAATGCGTTCATAATAAATGTATGAACCGATATAGCTGATTGCGACATGAATACATTTGAGCGATTATTTGGCCAATGCATTCCCAGTTCATCCGAAACAACTGAATGTTCGCGATAAGATTTAATTATATCCTGCACTACTAATGCTTTCCCTTCTTTGTGCATCAACTGTGCAATGAGTGAACGCTCATAAAGTCCGTAGCTTGTCCAGTTTTTATCTAAAACCGATATATAAAAGCTGTATAAGTCACTTACCGCATTATCCATTTGATGATTATTGTAGGAAGATCGAACGAACAGAAATTCTAAATCGGTTGTTGAAATTGATTTAATATTTTTCCAATCTTTGTTGTATTTTTTTAGTGATTCGAACCTGCGGATTGCTTCAGAATCAATATAGCTAACTGCACGCGCCTGCATAGTATTAACTTCGTCTGAAACCTCCTCAACATTAAGACCCTTTAATTGGCTAAAGCCATAAAGTATATATTGTGTAATACTTATACTTGGTCTAAATCCTTTAAACCAGCTCCATCCACCTTCAGTAGTTTGCAATTCCTTTAATCTTGATAAAGCAGTGTGGGTTATATTTCTGTTACGATTTAAGTCAAACAGAAGTGAGAGTTTCTCTTTTTGCTCTGTCTCATTTTTAGCTTCCAACACCCAGGGAGTTTCTTCAAGAAGTATATTTTTTAGCTCTTCATTCTTCTCCAAATTCGATAGTAATGACTTTTCATCACCACCACTCAAACTCCAAGCATTTACTATTGCAGAGACTTTTGGATAAGTTTTTCCGATATGTGCACCAATTGAGTTTGCATAGAAAGAAGTAAACCAAGATACTGCATTATCACTTGTGGGCTGACCAAGTACGGGTAGTGCTTGTACTGCATACCAGGCAGGATTTGATGCAAATTCAAGGGTAAGTCTGAAATTCTCTTTGGTAAGGGAGCTATTATTCTTCAGTTTCTCAAATGAGTAAGTTTTCGCCTCATCTCCATCAAGGTCCATTCTCATGCTTTCGGTAACTAGCATACGGTTTGGAAGTATGGCAAGTGCATGTTGCTCACCATCACTAAAATGTTCACTATGGGCAATGATACGCAACCCTACAACATCAATACCAGAAGGTACTTCAAAAATCCACGTAGCATTAGATGAAGCAGTAGGTTCGATAGTGAAGTCCTGTTCTTTGTTATTAAACTGTATATTATTCAGAACTTCATCTGTAACTGGATCAAAGAATTCCATCCTAACCCTACCACGTTGAATAGTGTCTGATAAATTTGAAATTTTTGTAGATATAGTTGCTCTATCTCCATGTCTTAAGAAACGAGGCATATTGGGTGTAACCATTAGTTCCTTCTGAGACACAGTAAAGGCTTCGGAAATTGCAGTGTTAAGCTTTTTATCATGTGCCAGCACCCTAAATCGCCATTTGGTATTACTCTCGGGTACATCAAATACAATTTGTGTATCACCCTTATCATTTGTCTTTAGTTGTGGATAGAAAAAAGCGGTCTCATTAAAATTTCTTCGCACTTGAGGAGATGCTAGTTGTGAGTCAGTTTGAATGGAAAGTTCGTCCTCATTTGAGGATGCTGGTGCTGGAGCCATTGAGGATTCTTGAGTCACTTCAGCTTTTAACTGTCCATACCCTACAACAATATTATCTTCACTAACATTTAAACTCTTTGCACCTCTAATCATCATTCCTCGACTACTATAAAACGAGAATCCATACCAGTTGAAGCGGTCGAATTCAAACGGCTTCACCTGTTTGATGGGTGCTGAAAAGTATAAACTTGCAAATTCATTGTTAAATGACTGATCACTAGAAAGTGATCTCATAGAGTTATACCGATCGAAATTATAGAGCGATAAATTCCAAGGGTGAGAAGGATATATACCATCAAGAGAGAAATCGTACATAGAAGCTAGCAACTCTGCGATTCTAGGATTGCCCGAACCGTCGGATATACTAATTCGCCATTCCTCTTTGCTGCCTGGACGGATTCTATCTCTAAATACCTCTAGCTTCAATTTAAGCTCATCTTGTTCTTTATCATGACGTAATTCTGTTCTATGTGAATAAAATTTTTCATCTTTCACATAGGTGAGCATAAGAGTAACACCATTACCATATTCCTTTTTATTACGAAATGAAAAAAGTTTGTTCTCATTGTTCAGTTCAATCCATTTTCGTTCAATCAAGTTGTTCTCCTGCCAAAGCTCATACAACACATTAACTTTTTCAGAAACACCTAAAATGACTTCTCCAGACTTATCAGAAGAAAAAGTAGGGTTCTTTATAATAAACCAATCGTTAGTTTTAATGGGAGGACGTTTATCCATGTATGAGAAAACAATGAAATCATTTTGAGCTTCAATCGTGTTACCTCTATCATCCTGTGATGTTAGTTTTAATCTATATTTTCCAGAATCTATTTTGCCAAGTAACTTCTTTATTTCAACCTGATTACCGGTTATAAAATTACCCTGAGCTACCTGCTGGTTAATTGAATCATTCTCTTGTAAAGAATAGATAATATATGTCCCCTTTGCTTCTATATCGGTGCCATCTAGATTTTTTGCACTTATAATAATGTTTTCTTCACTGCTTTTCTCAAATTGTGCAGGTATCTCTGTCTGTAGAGACATTGAGATATCGCCCACAGTGACGGTGTAATTGCCCACTTGAGTTTCACCGTTTATATCAGTAACGGTTGCCTCAATAGAAAAAGACATAACAGATCTAAGGGAAGGCTGATTATCTGTTTTTTCGGGAGTGAAGGTTATACTGAATTTTCCATTTTCATCTGTAGTAGCACTTCCTTCGGTAAAATGTTCGGGAGAACTACCCCATCTCCACCACCATGTTTGCTGTCGTGTAATTTTCCACTCAACTAATGTATTTTGCAATTTAATGCCTGAATAACTTTCGACTTTACCATTTAATGTTACCTCTTCTCCAAATTTATAAGTTTCTTCAATTTTATCAAATATAACTTCAAATGTTGGTCGCTTATATTCCTCTACTCTAAAGTTGACACTTCCATTTTTTGTTTCAATTGTAAAAAAGCCAGGCAGAGTTCCTTGAGGTATTACAAACTCTCCGGATACAGAACCAAAATCGTTGGAAATCAAATCCTGTTTATAGATTTCACGTGAATTGGCATCTCTGAGAATAAACTCTACCTCTTTTTCTGTCTGTAATAAATGCTCACCACCCTTAGTGTGAGTTAATATTGCTTTGTAAAAAACTGTCTGTCCGGGTCTGTACAAGCTACGGTCGGTAAATATATTCACCAACTCCTTATTAGAATCCTGCTCGTTCGTCATACTAAAATATGTAAACGGCAATCTGCTCAATAACAAACCATTATCATTACCTAGTTCTACATTATAAAAAACATCGTTATTGGGTATTTCCTTGTTATAGTTAGCAAAACCATCTGCATTGGTAGTCAATGACTCTACAAGGCTTAGTTTTGAATCTCTCCAGTTGCCCGGCAGTTTATAAATATTTACTTTCGCATTCTTTACAGGCTTACCAGTAGTTCTGTCTACTACAAAAAAATTGTATTTATCTTTATTTGATTGCCTGGCGAAGGCAGCCAGATCTGAAACAGAAAAGAAATAAATGCCAGATGTTCCATACGACTCTAACTTAGGGAAAGAGTCAAACGAAAGCATATATGTGCCTGGTGCATCAACATCAACATTGAATGTTGCATCATTAAATAGATATTCTACTGTTTGGGGAAGTGTGATAGAAATATCCTTTACGAATGTTCTTTTTTCATTAATATCATAACCTATGCCCACTTGTGCCATCTGTGCATCAACAGGAGAATTAATACGATATAGTTTGGCACTCAATGATTTTAAATTTTTATAGGATATGGATAAAAGCTTATCTCCTTTAGATTGAAAAGTTTTATTGCCTGTAACATTAAACTGAGGACTTGTCATCTGCGATACTCTATTCTCTAGAATAGAGATTCTACTGTATTCAGGAAACTGTTGAATACTTTTAATCAATAGATCATATAGCTCTTTTGTTTTTTCTTTTTTTAGCAGACTATCGGCTTCTGCTAAATTATTTATCTCACTATGATATACATTTGCAATTTTATCAATTACTTCTACACTTATTGGCTCTCTCTCCCATTTTTGCAACAATTTTGCAAGTCGAGTTTTTCTATTTGTGGTATAACTATTTCTTAAAACTGAAAGTCTTTCTACTAAATTTAATTCAGTTAAAAGAACAGACTCATACTTGCCTCTTTCTATTAAAGAGGCAAGTAAACTACGGTATGTTTCGAAAACCCATAAATTGTAGTCGGTTGACTCTATCTTGAAATCTATATTTGCAAATTCTTGTGCTGTTGTAAAAAGCGAATCTTGTGAAATACCTTTTCTTGCAAGTGTTCTGCTAAGGTCTTCATCAGTTTCAAGTTTACTAAACTGATCTATTGCTCTAAGCATAAGAAAATCGAACATTGCAGGATAATAAATTCTAGAATCTTTGCCCAGTTCAACAACAGCAGCATAATCTTCTACTTTTGTCTTTATCAATATATCTTTATCTGATAATGAAGCATTAATATGTTCAACAATTTTATTATAAAAGATATTTCGAGTCCACTCCTTCATATCTGATGGAACAAAGTCTACCAGTTCAGTACGCTGGTTTATAGTCCATTGATCTCTTTGGTAATATTGAAGATATAATTCTCCCAACATTGAATGAATAACAGATTTCTCAATCGCATCGTTGCTTTTAGCAAGCATAAGCTTTAGGTTGTGGAAGATAATTGTATCATTTTGAGTATCTACCACTAAATGGTATTTACCTTGATGAATTAACGATTTAATTACTTGAGGATTATTTTTCTCCTCGATGGCTTTTAAAAGAATGCTATCAATTACTTGTGAGGCTGACTGTGGCAATGATTTTTTCTCAAATTCTGCTACCCTTAACCACTCTTTACTATAACTTTTATCTTTCATATTTGGTCTATTTTGGCCAATAGCTCCTGAAGCATAGATAAATATTAATAGAACTAAGATTATTTTTTTCATATTGATATATTTCGATGTTTTTGGATTAAAATATTCGCCATCTTAACTTTATAGTATTAAAATAGTTTCTGAATATTACTCATTATATAAATATCGATTAATTGAAAATATTGTCTAAGCAATCGTTATTATTTGTAAATTTTAATGTTGTTTATGGCTTTAAGACTACTCCCATTCTCTTTTTTCCATTAATTTTTATGATTATCGGACTTTCAAATTTAACATGACGAATAAACTCGGTCTCATATTCAGCATGCTGTTCATTTAAAAAGCTCTCACTAAATAGACCATCATTATCTATAAAAGGATTAATTGTAAAGTAGCCAACACCAAACGATGTAAGATTCTGAAAAAAATGCGTTCCCTGACTGGGTTCAATCCGATAATTTTCTATAGCCGACTCTACAATTACACGTGCTTGAGAGATATGTGGCCATTTTACCGGTATTCCTAACCATGGATCTGATGAGCCCCATCTGCCTGGACCTACAAGAACATAGTTTGACTCATTTTGTATGAATTTACTATTAAGTGCCTCGATCTCCCTTGCAATAAGAGGATTTTTAGATGCATTGAAACTATTGCTTTTAACGTACACTATATCATAGACATCGTCGGATATTCCATTTCCTAGAGCACTTTTCGAGAATAAAATTGTGTCTTCTTTATCTACCTTCTCAAGATTTTCGTGCATAACTTCCCTGCTATCTACAATAGGTCTTATCTGCAAAACATAGAAGGTAGCGTTTTTCTGATCCTGTATATCAACAGCGAATTCAATTTCCACTGGTCTTCCCATCTCTTTTTGACCTGCTTTGAGCAATTTAACAAAAATTTCTGCTAAAGGAAACATATCGTGTTGCAATATGTTGGCAAAAGATATAATCTTTCTACCTCCTTCGTAATAACCATCGCGTATAATCTGATCTTGAGGATCGTATGTTGAAGAAACAAATCTAAGTGGTCCTGAATTATCTGCCATCTTAAGCCGAGATTTTACAAGATTAAAACTATCATCAACAGTAAAATCTTTTGATACAGAATCAAGATCTAAGGCATAAAACTGAGTCTGAGTATCTCTCAACGCCAGATCGAGTGAGCTAAGTTGCAGAATATTTGAGGTATGCACAGGAGAAAAACGTAACCCTGTATTACCATCAACAATATATTTTCCAAGCCCGAAAGCCATATTTATGATACCATCTTCTGATTTCTCATTTACAATGGGATAATAATTAATAGAACGTGCTACACCCGAAATTGCAGGATAATATAAATTATCATACTGTGTGCCAACCACTTCTTGCAAAACGATTGCCATTTTCTCCTGATCTATAAGATTTTGAGTAGCAGACATATACGCTTTACTATCTTTGTAAAATACGGATGCATAAACGGCTTTTATAGCATCGCTTAAAAGACGCACCATAACATATTTATCATTCACGTATGGTATCATATATGTTGAGTAAATACCAGCAAATGGCTGATATTGTGAATCTTCGAGCAAGCTAGATGAACGTATTGCAATTGGTGCTTCTATTGCTTCGAAAAACACCAGAAAATCACTTACTAGCCTCTTTGGTAATTTGGCAGCAAGGAACTGTTTGAGAATTTCCTCATCTGGACGATCTGTAAGAGCCGATTCATATAGATTATTTGCCTCCATAAACTCATCGAATATATCGGTACAGAGCACAACAGTTTTTGGTGTTGTTACAGGGAAATTTTTATGATTATTAAGTTCAAGATGAGTTTTCACCATATATCCTATGAAAGCCAGACCTCTACCTTTTCCTCCAAGAGAACCTTCACCGATACGTGCAAAGTTTGAATATTGATCGAATCTATCTTTCTCGAAGACTGCCACAACACCTGTATTTTTCATCCTACGGTATTGCACTATAGTTGCATAAATCAGCTCACGAGCATCGTTCATATTGGCATATTCCGATACATCTATCTTTTTTAGCATCTCGGCAACAGGAAACATTGCGCGTGAATAGAAAAAACGCGAGAAATGGTTATGTGAAAGATGATGATAAAGTGAATCGTCGGGAATATTTCTAATATTCATTTGAAGCTCCTTGAGATTTCTGATACGGAAAATCTCTTTACCTGTATTAGGATCGGATATAATAAAATCTCCAAATCCAAGATTCTCTTTAATAGCCTTATAAAGGTCTTGTGGAAATGTTTTAGAGTTTTTATCGATAAAAAGATCTTTTGAGTCTATAATATGCTTGCGGTTGTCCGACTCAGAAGAGGTATATACAAATGGGATATCAGGGTCGATTGACTTTATCCATTCACCCAACTTTTTTCCTGCTAGTTTATCTTTTACCCCATCGCGATTAAAACTCATATCACTAATTACACCAAGCATATTATCGCCATACTTATTATAGTATGCCACAGCCTCTTCATAATTTCGAGCAAGTAATATTTTAGGACGACCCCTCATTCTAAGCATCTGGAGGTGTTCGTTTAGTGCCTCTTTTGAAAACTCTTTAGATTCTGAAAGAACAAATTTATAAAGAAGAGAAAGTGCGGACGAGTAAAAACGAACAGAATCTTCTACCAACATGATAGTCTGCACACCTACTGTTCTAACATCGTGTTCTACGTTTATGTTATCCTCAATAAGTTTTATTATGGCTAACAACAAATCGGTATCTCCTAACCAGCTAAATACATAATCGATGCCACTTAGATCTTCCTTACTCAGTGACTTTGTAACTGCTTTTGAGAAAGGAGTTAATAGAACAACTGGAATTCGAGGATAGAGCTCTTTACATTGCTTTGCAAGCACAAAAGTATCGCTACTATCCATATTTGGCATACATATAATTAATTCATAATTGATTTGCTTGAGTTCGGCCAAAGCTTCTTTATTACTGCTAACTTGTGTAAATCTGGGTGGATATCTTAGATTAAGTGATGTGTATTCATTGAATATTTGCTCATCAACTCGTCCGTCATCTTCGAGAATGAACATATCGTATCTTGAAGCTACCATAAGTATATTATAAATACGCTTATTCATGAGCTTTACAAAAGGGGTATCCCTAAATCTTAGCTGGCTTATATCGTGGGCTCTAATTACCGAGTTGGGTGTTTTCAATTTCATATACTCAATACTTGTTTAATAATTATCAAATATAAACCAAAAAAATGCAATCTATATTACTTTGTATCCAAAGTTACCAAGTAATGGCTTAAATTGCTGTTCAAATGATTGTTTATTGTTTTTGAAATAGTATAATTATAACTAATTGGATTTCACTGAATCATTTTTTTTATCTATTTTTGAAACAATAATAAACCCCTCTTTAGAAAATGAAAAAATCTATATTTATATCAATATTTTTATTTATTGCTGTTCTCGCAACAGCATTTGTGCTATTCACTGCAGGGCAGAAGATTGAAAAGATGGAATCAGAAAAACCTCATGTTCTTTCGATGACCGCATCGGTGGATATTCCGAAGAAAATGACTTTTGCCGGTGAGGAGATAATATTCGACAGATACGACAAGCGTGAAAGAATGGATAGAGAATTAAACAGCTTTACGTATTTTCATTCTACTACTATGCTACTCTTTAAACGAGCCAATCGCCTTTTTCCTATCATAGAACCCATCTTAAAAAGCCAAGGTATACCTGATGATCTAAAATATTTGGCAGTAATTGAGAGTAGCCTCGACTGGAGGGCAGTTTCTCCTGCAAGGGCTGCGGGGTTGTGGCAGTTTCTGCAGACAACAGGCAGAGAGCATGGACTTGAGATTAGAACTGATGTTGATGAACGTTATCATCTAGAAAAATCTACTATTGCCGCTTGTAGATATTTAAATGACGCATATCGCAGGTATGGTTCTTGGAGTGCTGCTGCAATGGCATACAATGGGGGTCAGGGTAGAATTACCAATGCATTGAGAGAGCAACGTGCTGAGGAGGCACTCGACCTATGGCTTGTGGAGGAGACCACTAGATATTACTACAGAATGCTTGCTATTAAACAAATATTTGAACAACCCAAACAGTATGGATTTGTAATTAAACCTGAGCATCTTTATAAACCAATGACATTTAAAAAGGTGACTGTTACAAATACCATCCCCGATTTAGTTGTATTTGCCAAGGAAAATAATATTACGTATGCTCAATTAAAAGATTTTAATTCATGGTTAAGAACTGATAAGTTGAATAATGCATCAGGTAAATCTTACTCGATACTTATACCAACTCAGGAAGATCTCTACTATAAAAGTGGAGTTCGGCCAAAGGTTCACAACCCACTATGGGTCACTGAATAAACTTTTTAGATTATCAATCGTTAATACATAATATGACTTCTGAAACAGAGCAAATACATGTGTATGGTGCCCGTGTACACAATTTAAAAAATATAGATGTAACAATTCCACGCGACTCACTTACCGTTATTACAGGTTTAAGTGGTAGTGGAAAATCATCTCTTGCATTCGACACCATTTTTGCTGAGGGGCAACGACGCTATATAGAAACATTTTCGGCATATGCGCGTGGATTCCTAGGTAAGATGGAACGCCCCGATGTGGATAAAATAACAGGACTAAGTCCTGTTATATCAATAGAACAAAAAACCACAAATAAGAATCCCCGTTCAACGGTTGGAACTTCAACTGAGGTTTACGATTTCCTTCGACTTCTTTTTGCACGTGCTGGTGAGGCATACTCATACATTACTGGTGAGAAGATGGTTAAATATACAGATGAGCAAATTCTTGAACTTATTCTAGAAAAGTATATAGGAAAGAAAATATATATTCTTGCACCAGCCGTTAGAAATAGGAAAGGTCACTACAAAGAGTTATTTGAGCAGATTCGTAAAAAAGGTTACTTGAATGTAAGAGTCGATGGTGAAGTAAAAGAGATTCTACCGGGCATGAAAGTGGACAGATACAAAAATCACAGTATTGAAATATTGATTGATAAACTAATTGTATCAAACAAGTTTTCTGATAAACTAAAAGCAAGCGTTAAAACTGCTATGAAGCAGGGTTCTGGACTTATAATGATTCAAGATGTTGAGGCTGGTGAGGTAAGGCACTACAGTCGCAGTTTAATGTGCCCCACCACTGGTCTTTCATACAGCGAACCGGCTCCACACAATTTTTCATTTAACTCTCCCCAAGGAGCTTGCCCAAGGTGCAAAGGTATTGGAACTGTGGATCAGGTTGATGCCGAGAAAATCATTCCAGATCCAAATTTGAGCATTGCTGCCGGTGGTATAGTGCCACTAGGTAAGGAGAAGAGTAATATGCTTTTCTGGCAGATAACTGCCATCTGTGAGAAATATGGTGTAACTGTTAAGACACCAATAAATAAGATTCCTGAAGAGGCTATGGATGAGATACTCTATGGTACTAACGAACGATTGAAGATAAAGAATGAGTCTTTGGGAAACTCAAACTATATGGTTAACTACGAAGGTGTTGCCAAATATATTGAGATGCAGCAAGAAGAGGATGTGTCGGCAACTGCACAGAAATGGGCCGGCCAGTTCATCACTACTTCTGTATGTCCTGAATGTAAAGGTCAAAGATTAAACAAAGAAGCACTCCAATTTAAGATTAACGATAAGAATATTTCTCAACTGGCAGATATGGATATCCAATCTTTATATAATTGGTTTGCAAAATCCGATACTGAAATTACTGATAGACAACGCTTAATTGCTGTTGAAATAAAAAAAGAAATTTCAACACGACTTCAATTTCTGCTTGATGTGGGATTAGATTATCTGTCGCTCTCACGATCTTCCGCTTCTCTGTCGGGAGGTGAAAGTCAAAGAATAAGACTTGCAACCCAAATAGGATCGCAGCTGGTAAATGTTCTATACATTCTTGATGAACCAAGCATTGGACTTCATCAGAGAGATAATCATCGACTAATTAATTCTTTAAAGAAACTACGCGACTCTGGGAACTCTGTTGTTGTAGTGGAACATGATAAAGATATGATGCTTGCATCAGACTATATTGTAGATATGGGACCTTTTGCAGGCAGAAAAGGTGGCGATGTTGTTTATGAAGGTATTCCATCTGAGATGCTTAATAAGAATACCTTAACTTCAAACTATCTAAATGGAAAGCTAGAAATAGCTATTCCCGAAAAAAGAAGAAAAGGAAATGGCAACAATTTAATTATTGAGGGTGCAGCAGGCAATAACTTGAAAAATGTAACCGCCTCGTTCCCTTTAGGGACGTTAATAAGTGTAACTGGTGTATCAGGTAGCGGTAAGTCAACACTTATAAATGAAACTCTACAACCTATTCTCAGCCAGAAATTTTATCGTTCACTAAAAGACCCCCTTGAATACAAATCGGTTAAGGGTATAGAATTTCTAGATAAGGTGGTAAGTGTTGATCAATCGCCAATTGGCAGAACTCCCCGATCAAATCCGGCAACTTATACCGGTGTTTTTTCTGATATAAGAAACCTGTTTGCAAATATGCCTGAAGCAAAAATAAGAGGATACAAACCAGGAAGATTCTCTTTTAATGTAAAAGGTGGCAGATGTGAAAAATGTAAAGGTAATGGTTATAAAACAATAGAAATGAATTTTCTTCCCGATGTGATGGTTCCTTGCGAAGTGTGTCACGGAAAGAGATACAACCGCGAAACAATAGAGGTACGCTACAAAGGAAAATCGATTGCAGATGTGCTTGACTTAACAATAAATGCCGCTGTTGATTTTTTTGAGAATATTCCGAGTATTCTGCATAAAATTAAAGTACTACAAGAAGTGGGTCTTGGCTACATAAAACTTGGTCAATCATCCACAACGCTTTCGGGAGGCGAAAGTCAAAGAGTTAAACTTGCAACAGAGCTTGCTCGAGTTGATACTGGAAACACTCTTTATATACTTGATGAACCAACAACAGGTCTGCATTTTGAAGATATCAGAGTGCTACTCACAGTATTAAACAAGCTTGTGGATAAAGGGAATACTGTGATTGTAATTGAGCATAACCTTGATATTATAAAGTGTGCCGATTATATTATTGACCTGGGTCCCGAAGGTGGTGAAAGAGGTGGAAGTATACTTACTACGGGTACCCCCGAAGAGATAATAAAAAGTAAAGAAAGCTTCACTGCTAGGTTTTTAGCTGAAGAGATGAAATGATTTTTTTAGTTAAAAGAGCTTCATTACATTTTGAAAGTTAAAAAACAATTCCTGATGAACTTTTAATCTGACCTATTGTTTACTCTTTGAAATAAGCTAATTAAATATCGATTATTATAGAATTAAAAATATTTTTATGGCAAATATAACATTTAAAGGTAACACTGTAAATACAAATGGAGATCTTCCTGCAATAGGTGCATCTGCACCCGGTTTTAGTTTAATTAACAGTCAGCTTTCAGAAGTGAAGCTATCGGATTACAAAGGAAAAAATGTTGTTTTAAACATTTTCCCCAGTCTTGATACAGGCACTTGTGCAGCATCTGTTCGACAATTTAATAAGGAGGTAACCGCATTAGAAAATACAGTAGTACTTGGTATATCAGCCGACTTACCCTTTGCAGCAGGTAGATTTTGCTCTGCTGAAGGTATAGAAAATGTAGTTACTCTTTCAACTTTCCGTGATACGGCTTTTGCCAATGATTATGGACTACTAATGACCGACGGACCTCTTAAAGGTCTTTTGGCTAGAGCAGTAGTGGTAGTTAATCCGGAAGGTAAAATAGTATATACCGAACTGGTTCCTGAGATTGCACACGAACCGGATTATAATTCTGCAATCAACTCGATAGTGTAGTTTGTTTCATGAAGATTGTGTTAACAAGGGAGGTCTGCGAAGTGATTCGCGGACCTTTCGCTATTACAAAAGACAATAACATATTAGTTAATTATATACTACCCAAATTAAATACAACTTTAGAGTTAATACTTTCAATCTAAGTTTCTTTTTCTTAAATTTGTACTTTAAATTTCAGATAACACTATCACCCTCTATATGGCAAAAAGAAAAAGGAAGAGAACTTCTACAGCAAAAAAAAATAGTGCAGTATTGTTACACTTTTTAAAAAGTGAACGTACACACTTTATCCTTGGGGTGATTATTGCATTTTCAGGCATTTTCATGCTTCTTGCTATTATTTCATTTTTCTTTACCGGTGCTGCTGATCAGAGTATAGTACTAAATGCGACTTATTGGGAACTAGTTAGATCTAAAACGTTAGTGGTGGAAAATTGGACAGGAGCCGGAGGTGCTTTCATTGCAGAGAGATTGGTAAATGACTGGTTCGGAATATTCTCTGCTCTTATACCTGTATTTTTAATTTATATAGGATTACGATTTATGAGGGTTTCTAATTTTCACTTTTTGAAGGCCCTATTTATAACGGCATTTGGACTAATATGTGGTTCAATTACAAGTGCATTTATATTCGACAAACATTTACCTCATTCACATGTTAAATGGGGTGGAGCACACGGTAATCAGGTTGAGGAAATGCTTGAAAGCAGTATTGGCTGGCCGGGAATTGTATTGCTAATAATTCTTTTTATCATAATAACTGTTGTTATGGTAAAAAAAAGTTCAATGTACAAGATACAGAAGTCATTAGTGGATAATAAACCAACTTTTATGAAATCTGATACACCTTCAGAACCTGAAGATGTTATTGAAGAAGAAAATGATAATGAACCAGGATTTTTCAAACGTTTTATAATAAACGCAAAGAACAAAATAAAAGCAAAGAACAAAATTTATGATAATATAGATACTAGTGATACAAACGATGATGATGTTACGGAAATTCTGCCAAAGACAAACAGTGAACCTTTAACATCTGTTCCTTTATCTACAACGACATCTTCGACTACCACGATATCTAATGATGATGATGATTTTGAAGTGATTATTCCAGGTGAAGATGAAAAAATTGATAACCTTCATCCCGAAAGCAATAAAAACAAATCGTTATTAAAATTCAATCTTCCAGGAAATGAGGAGGAATATGATCCTAGAAAAGATCTATCTTCATTCAAATTTCCTACACTCGACTTACTGAAAATATACAACACTGGTAATCGTGAGGTGAATATGATTGAACAGAATGAGAATAAGGATAAAATCATTCATACACTACGTAATTACGGTATAGAAATCACATCTATAAAAGCAACAGTTGGTCCCACTATAACACTTTATGAGATTGTACCTCAAGCTGGTGTACGTATTTCAAAGATCAGAAACCTTGAGGACGATATCGCTCTGAGCTTATCGGCTTTGGGAATACGTATTATTGCTCCAATGCCTGGCAAAGGGACTGTAGGAATTGAAGTTCCCAACAAAGAGCCTCAGATTGTTTCAATGCATTCAGTATTGTCTTCGAAGCGTTATCAGGAATGTGATTATGAGCTACCAGTGGCTCTTGGTAAGACTATTACTAACGAGGTTTTCATATTTGACCTTACTAAGATGCCTCACCTTCTGGTTGCAGGTGCCACCGGCCAAGGCAAGTCAGTGGGACTAAATGCAATTATTACATCACTACTCTATAAAAAACATCCTTCAGAGATGAAGATGGTTCTTATTGACCCTAAGATGGTGGAGTTTAGTTTATATTCAACAATTGAACATCATTATCTAGCTAAACTACCCGATGAAGAAAAACCAATAATTGTTGATGTAACTAAAGTAACTCAAACACTTAACTCGCTCACAAAAGAGATGGACGATAGGTATGAGCTACTTATGAAAGCACATGTGAGAACTATAAAAGAGTATAACGAAAAATTCAAAAACAGAAGACTTAATCCAAACAACGGTCATAGGTTTATGCCCTATATTGTTGTAATAATTGATGAGTTTGGTGATCTGATAATGACTGCAGGTAAGGAGATTGAAATGCCTATTGCAAGAATTGCACAAAAAGCACGTGCCGTTGGGATTCATATGATTATTGCCACTCAAAGACCAACAACAAATATAATAACCGGTACAATTAAAGCTAACTTCCCTGCAAGAATGGCTTTTAGAGTTACATCACAAATAGACTCCAGAACAATACTAGACATGAGTGGAGCTAACCAACTTATAGGTAGAGGTGACATGCTTTTCTCTCAGGGCAGTATTATAACACGTATACAGTGTGCTTTTGTTGACACTCCCGAATTGGACAATCTAACAAAATTTATTGCTAAACAACAAGGTTACGATACAGCATATCCGCTACCCGAAGTACTTTCCGAGGCAGAAACGGGTCCAGGGGCAGTAGATATAAACGACAGGGATGTTCTGTTTGAAGAGGCAGCACGACTTATTGTGGTGCATCAGCAGGGTTCAACATCTCTCATTCAGCGTAAGTTCTCGATAGGCTATAATCGCGCAGGGAGACTTATGGATCAGCTAGAGGCTGCTGGTATTGTTGGAGGAGCTCAAGGAAGTAAACCGCGTGAAGTATTTATTCAGGATGAATATTCGCTCGAGAAATTGCTCGACTCATTGAATTAACTACGATTAAACTAAGTCTAGTTATTACTGTCTTAATGTTAAATTAATATCATAAAATATGAAAAAGAGCATTTTTACAATATTGACACTCCTACTTACTTTAGGATTAATTGCACAAAACTCGTCTGAGTCAAGAAAAATTGTTGATAAAACATACAATGACTACATCTCTTCTGATGGTATTAGAATATCATTCGTACTTACTACTCTCGACTCAGAAGGAGAAGAATATGACTCTCAGAAAGGAGTAGCATCAATAAAGGGTAATAAATTTCATCTTGAAATGAACGAAATGGATGTATGGTTTGATGGTAAAACCCAGTGGGTGCTCATGAAAAGTATTAATGAAGTAAATATTAGTAATCCTTCAGAAAGTGAGCTGGCTTCAATTAGTCCCCTTGCATTACTTGGAATATATAAAGAAGGTTATCTATTAAAAGCACCAATAACTAAAACCGTAAAAAATAGAAATGTGCACCAGATTGAAATGACTCCCTTAGATGCAAATAAAGAGTTTAAAGCTATCACAATATATATTGATAAAGCATCGGAAAGACTTACTCAAGCTCACTTTATTTTGAAAAACAATATGCAGACAAAAATAGATCTCACAGATTATAATGATAACTATAAATACAGTGATAACGAATTTGTTTTTGATAAATCTGAATACATGGATACTGAAGTTATTGATCTCAGATGATATTGAACAACTATTTCATCTGTTTACCTTAAATAGATAGATATAATAGCAGTTTAATAATTAGGAGAATATTAGTACCTTTGAACTAATAAATAAATCAATTTAAATATGAGAAATAAAGTACGCTGTCTGATCCTAGGATCAGGACCTGCAGGCTATACTGCAGCAATTTATGCCGCAAGGGCAAATCTAGAACCTGTATTATATGAAGGTATGGAACCAGGAGGGCAACTAACAACAACTACTGAGGTTGAAAACTTCCCAGGTTACCCTGAAGGTGTAACAGGTCCTGAGATGATGGAGGATTTAAAGAAACAGGCACAAAGGTATGGTGCAGAGGTATTATCGGGTAGAGGAACCGCTGTTGACTTCTCAACGCGTCCATTAAAGGTTACTATTGATAATGATAAGGTGATTGAAGCTGATACAGTAATTATTTCAACTGGTGCTACAGCTAAATATCTTGGACTTGAAGATGAAACTAAATATGCAGGACAAGGTGTTTCAGCATGTGCCACTTGCGATGGTTTTTTCTACAGAAAGAAAAAAGTTGCTGTAGTTGGCGGAGGAGATACTGCATGTGAAGAAGCAACATATCTTTCGGGTTTAGCTGATAAAGTATATATGATTGTTCGTAAACCTTACCTGCGTGCTTCAGAGATTATGAAAGAAAGGGTTATGAATAACCCAAAAATTGAAATCCTATTCGAACATAATACTGTTGGTCTTTTTGGTAATAATGGAGTAGAAGGTGCTCATTTAATTAAAAGAATGGGTGAACAAGACGAAGAAAAGGTTGATATTGCAATTGATGGCTTCTTTCTTGCTATAGGACATAAGCCCAACACAGAAATATTTAAAGATTTTATTGAGCTTGATAATGTAGGATACATTAAGACTGAACATCCTTATACAAAAACAAATATTGAAGGTGTTTTTGCTTGTGGCGATGTGGCTGACCCTATTTATCGACAGGCAGTAACTGCTGCTGGAACCGGCTGTCGTGCAGCTATGGATGCTGAACGTTACCTTTCTGAAAAAGGTTTATAGGTTACAGATCTTAAAATCAAAAAATATAATGCCCCCCACAACTTATTGTCGGGGGCATTTGCGTTGTGTAACATTTAAAAAGTTGGAGTTAAATCTCATTTATTATTTATTTTAAAAAGTCAACATCATTCTATGTAATTAACTATATATATTCTTATATTTATTTAAATACCCAATACCATTAAAGCATATTGTTAAATAGTTTTTTTTAATGGCGTAATTACAGTTATATTTGTATGCTAAAATAGAATCTGTCTATTATATATTAAAGTTTGTCGGGTTATCTTCTACACTTTTTAGATATATTAGTCAGCATTCAGTTTTCATTAATAATTAATCTACTAAAAACTAGAGAATGAAAAAAAACAAACTATTTGACTTGAGAGGCATGTTGACTCTTTTTCTGAGTTTTATAGCCTTCTCAATTTCTGCTCAAACACTTACTGTGAGTGGTACGATAAAAGACGATACAGGCTTCGAAGTAATTGGAGCAACTGTAATAGTTGAAGGAGATGCAACTCGTGGTACTGTAACAGACATCGACGGAAATTACACACTCTCTAACGTACCTGCTGATGGCTCGTTGCAAATCAGTTACGTTGGAATGAGAACACAGGTAGTTCCTGTTGAGGGAAGAACAACAATTGATGTTTTATTAACCACAGACACAGAACTACTTGATGAAGTAGTGGTTGTGGGTTTTGGAACACAAAGAAAAGAAAATCTTACAGGCGCAGTATCTGCAGTGAGTTCGGATGAACTAACTTCACGCCCTGTAAACACTGTAGTAGAAGCACTTCAAGGTGTAGTACCCGGTATGAATATTTCTACGGGTGCTAGTGGTGGTGCACTTAATTCTACACAAAGATTTAACATACGTGGAGTTGGAACAATTGGAACTGGCTCTAGTGTTTCGCCACTTGTGCTTATCGATGGCATGGAAGGTGATATGAACACTCTAAACCCAAATGATATTGAAAGTATTTCTGTACTTAAAGACGCTGCTGCTTCTTCAATTTATGGATCACGTGCTCCGGGTGGTGTTATTCTGATTACCACAAAAAAAGGTAAAGAAGGAAAACCAACTGTAAACTATAACAACAGTTTAAGGTTTCTATCTCCTCTTAATATGCCTAAGATGGCCGATTCATACAGCTTTGCACTTTCAATTAATGATCAGTTAGGCAATGGAGGTCAAGCTCCTATGTATAGCGACACAAAAATTCAACAAATACTGGATTTCCAACAAGGAAAATCTACACAGTTTATGTGGGAAAGAAATGGTCGCTGGAATTCATTTGATGACCCAGAAAGACAGGATATTATGCCTGCTGGTAACACCGATTGGTTAAGAACTCATTTTGGCAATAGCTTCACACAAGAACACTCATTAAGCATAAATGGTGGTGGAGATAATACTCAATATTACTTCTCAGGAAACTATCTTAGCCAAGGTGGTTTATTAACATATGGTGACGACAGTAGACAAAGATATACGGTTAATGCAAGAATTAACAGTAAGCTCGCCGACTGGTTGAATATGGGATACACAGCTCGTTTTAGTAGAACTGACTACGAAGCTCCTACACACACAGGTGGTAATGATATTGTTTGGAATCAGTTTTATTTTGATATGGTTAGATTCTGGCCGGTAATTCCTCTTAAAGATCCAAATGGATATTATACAGCTGAATCGCAGGTATATCAGATTCAAAATGGTGGTCGTGAAAAAACGCAAAATGATGTATTAACACAACAGCTTGCATTTACATTAGAACCAGTTAAAAACTGGATCACAAATGTTGAACTGAATTATAGAACAAATAATCAGTTCAGACACAGAGACTGGCAAACAACTTATGCTTATGATGTGAACGAAATACCATACTCTATTACTAATAACACAACTACTGTAAATGAGTATGCATATAAGAGTAATTTTTTTAATCCTAATGTATTTACAGAATACAGTACTGAGTTAGGTTATGGACACAATGTTAAAGGGTTACTTGGATTTCAAGCAGAATTATATACCGATAGAAGCTTATCGGGAACACAAGACAATATTGCAGCAGGTATCCCTACATTGAATACTACCACATCAAATCCTAGGACTGGTGGTGGATATGGTCATTGGGCTACAGCAGGATATTTCGGACGTATCAACTACGACTATTTAGGACGTTATCTTGTTGAAGCTAACTTGCGTTATGATGGTACATCAAGATTCCTTGCAGATCAGCGTTGGAATTGGTTCCCCTCTTTCTCTTTTGGATGGAATATTGCAAGAGAAGAATTTTTTGAAGACTATACCGATATTGTAAGCAACCTGAAACCAAGATTTTCATGGGGACAATTAGGTAATCAGAACACAGATAATTGGTATCCATTCTATAGAGTTATTAGTAGAGGAAATGCAAATGGATCATGGCTACTTAATGGGGCAAGACCAAATACTGCAGCAGAGTCATCACTCGTGTCTGCACTACTTACATGGGAGAAAACTCAAACTCTTAACGTAGGTTTCGACTTATCTATGTTACGTAACAGAATGAATGCTTCTTTCGATTGGTATCAAAGAAAATCGCTTGACATGGTAGGGCCAGCGCCAGAACTTCCACATATATTAGGTATTGGAACACCACGTGTTAATAACCTTGATATGACATCTAGAGGATGGGAAGTTCAAATTAATTGGAGAGATATTATTGGAGACTTCAGATATGGAGCAACTCTATCTTTAGCTGACAATACTGTAACAATTGACAACTATCCAAACGAGTCAAAATCACTTTCTCTTTACTATCCGGGTGCTGTTATTGGCGATATCTGGGGATATGAAACTATTGGCATTGCTAAAACAAACGAAGAGATGCAAGCTCACTTAAGCTCGATGAACAATGGTGCACAAAGTGCTATGGGTTCTAACTGGGGAGCAGGTGACATAATGTATAAAGATTTAAATGGTGACGGAAAAATTGACGGAGGCAAAAACACTGTTGAAGATTCGGGTGACCGCAGAATTATTGGTAACTCTAACCCAAGATACAATTTTGGATTGAACCTAGATGCTGCATATAAAGGCTTCGACTTGAAAGTCTTTTTACAAGGAACTCTTAAAAGAGATTATATGCCAGGAAGTGGCACAACTGTATTCTGGGGAGCTGTGGGATATTGGCAAACAAACTTTTTTGAGCCTCATCTTGATTACTTCAGACCGGAAGGTACAAGCAATCCGCTTGGAGCAAACCTAGAAGCATATTATCCACGTCCTCTTGAAAACGGAAGGAATAGATACAGTCAAACTCGTTATCTGCAAAATGCTGCTTATGCTCGCTTAAAGAACGTAACGCTTGGTTATACACTGCCACAAACATTAACTGATAACATGAGCGTTTCTAATCTAAGACTCTTTGTTTCAGGTGAAAACCTGCTTACTATTACTAAATTGAAAATGTATGATCCAGAGACAGTTGGTATTGGAGGATGGGATGGAGCAACATACCCACTATCCAAAACATTCTCTGTTGGTTTAACAGTAACCCTTTAATAATTTAGTTAAATAAAACAATGATGAAAAAATATATAAAAATTTCAATATTAACAGCATTTGTTGCTCTGTTTATTGGGTGTGACTCTTTTCTTGACAGAGAACCCTTAGATCAGGTAACTCCACAGATGTACTTCAGAACAGTAGACGATCTGGCTGCATATACAATTAACAATTACACATTTCAAACAGTTACTTCCAACTATGGTATTAACTTATTTGGAATAGACAATCACACCGACAACCAAGCTGGAACAGGTTATCCAACATTCTGGCAACCAGGAGAGAAGAAAGTTCCTTCTGGCAGTGGTGGCTGGGATTGGGGTAATATTCGTTCAAATAACTATTTCTTCGAAAATGTGCTTCCAAAATATGAGGCTGGTGAAATAAGTGGAAACCAAGATCATGTTAAACATTACATTGGAGAAATGTATGTAATAAGAGCTTATAATTATTTTGATAAGCTAAAAGCATTTGGAGATTACCCAATAATTACTGAGGTTTTGACAGATACTGAGGATTTACTGATTGATGCTAGTAAAAGAAAACCAAGAAATCAGGTTGCCAGATTTATTTTGGAAGACCTCGACAAAGCAATCGAATTGCTAATGGATACTCCTCCAAATGGAAAGAACAGAATTTCAAAAAATGTTGCTCATTTATTAAGAGCACGTGTGGCACTATATGAAGGAACTTGGGAGAAACATCACAAAGGCACTTCATTTGTACCGGGTGGAACAGGATGGCCAGGCGACCAAGCTGACCTTCAAGGCTTCAATATTGATAATGAGATCTCATACTTCCTTGATGAGGCAATGAAATCTGCTAAAATTGTAGGTGACCAAATGGTTAATAGCTTAGCTGAAAACACTGAATCTGCAGAAGGCATGGACTCTTCATTGAACTCTATAAATCCATATTATATGATGTTTGCTGATGAGGATATGGAGAAGTATGACGAAATTCTGATGTGGAGAGAATTCAACAGATCTGTAGGAGTTGTTAACAACCTTCAGATGGAATTGACGCGTAATGGTGGTGGTTCTGGCTGGACAAAAGGAATGGTAAATTCATTTGTAATGAGCAATGGTTTACCAATATATGCTCCTGGGTCAGGTTACAACGCTGATTGGGAAAAAGAAGGTGTAAATGAAACACTTCAAAATAGAGACTCAAGAATAGTGATTTTCACAAAAAAACCGGGTGATGTTAACTTCTATCAACCTGACGGATCTCCGGCAATAGCTGATATAAGATTAATATTTGGTGATACTGGTAGTCAGGCAACAACCGGATTTATGATTAAAAAAGGAAAGCATTATTCTCCTGTAATGGCACAGGATCATAATGCAGGAACAAGTGGGGGTATTGTATTTAGAGGAACTGAAGCTATGTTAATTTACATGGAAGCTTCGTACGAAAAAAACGGTACTATTGACGCTACTGCAAGTAACTACTGGAGAGCTTTAAGAAGGAGAGCAAATGTTGATGAAGATTTCAATAAAACCATTAATGCTACTGTGATGAGCGAAGAAGCAAAAGGTGACTTTGGAGCATATTCTCATGGACTGCTTATTGATCCAGTATTGTATAATATCCGTAGAGAACGTAGAAATGAACTTGCTGCAGAAGCATTCAGGTGGGATGATTTAAAACGCTGGAGAGCATTAGACCAGCTTAAAAACAACCCATACAAAGTTGAAGGGATGCGTTTCTGGGGTACTGTCTATGAAACTGAACTTGAAGATTTGACTTTAGTTGATCCTACAACTGGCAATATGTCAGCGCCTGCATTAAGCGATTATATAGTTCCCTATGAAAAGATTACTGTTAATAATAACATCGCTACCCAGGGTGGATTCCTGTTTACACCAGCTCACTATTTAGAGCCTATTGGTATGGATGTTTTCAGACTTACTTCTTCAGATAAGTCTAACTACAGCACATCTGTTGTATACCAAAACCCTGGTTGGAGTACTCAGGCGCAAACAGGTGCAACCGATGTTGAATAGAAGTTTCTTGAATAAGATTTATATTTAGTCTATTATTTAAACCGCTCTCATTATGAGGGCGGTTTTTTATATTAACTTTTTATGTAATAAAAAATAATGGTACTTTTGTATTGTATGAAACTAACTCACTTCCTCAATATTCGAAGTTATATGAAAAAAATATTAATATTGGCTACAGTTTTTTTTAATGTAATATTTATAGTTGCACAAACTTTGAATGGAACATATAAGAGTGGCACAGATTCGCTTCATTTTTCTAACGATTACGTAACTTTCCGAATAAGTGGTTTTGGAGGTTTGTCTTCGGCACAAGTGGGTGAAGGCACTTACGAAATAGTTGATAACTATATGATTGTCCATACAGATGAATATAGCGGTATGAAGTCTAACTATCAAGATTTGCCCGGTTCAAAAAATGACACTTGTGTTGTTAAAGTAGTTTCAATAAATAATTATCCTGTACAAGGTATTTTGATTGAATCAAAAAACAAATCGGGAAAAACTATATCAGCAGGGGTAACAGGCAGCGATGGTAAAGTGTTGTTCACTGATAACGATAAGTGCACCAAAATAGGTGCTTCTGCAATGGGATACAACTCAATAGAATTCGACTTTAATGCTGGCAACGACTACCTGGTAAGACTAGCCGATAATGATGTTATAGAAGAGAAAACAGCTGTTTTTAGATTTAACGAAATAGATGACGAGACGCTTTCTATTATTTTACTTACAGACAACTTTAATAGTGATAAGAAAAGAGAAGCAGAGCTAAATAAGTTAGAGAAGAGAGCACGCAAGAAAAACCTACTGGACAAACGCTTTAAAAAAGAGTTTGAGCCGTTCGATAATTTCTACTAATAGTATAAAATCTTATATTTTCCTTACGACAATAGTTTTCTTACAATACCAGAGATAGCTCCACCCTCTGCTTTACCTGCAAGCTCCTTAGTGGCAACAGCCATTACCTTACCCATATCTTTCATTGAAGAAGCTTCAGTTTCTATTATTATCTTTTTTACTTCTGCTTCAATTTCATCATTTGAAAGCTGAGCTGGTAAAAACTCCTGAATAACTTTCATCTGTTCAATCTCAGTCTCAGCCAGTTCTTTCCTATTTTGCTGTACATATATTTCAGAACTTTCCTTACGCTGTTTCACCATCTTTTGCAAAATAGATGTTGCTTTGTCATCTGTGAACTCATCACCTGCTCCTTTTGCTGTTTTAGCTTCGATGAACTCTTTTTTTACACCCCTTAAAGCATCTAATCTTACCTTGTTCTTAGCAAGCATAGCTTTTTTAATCTCTTCTGTAATTATATCAAATAGTGACATATTTTTCTATATTATAAATCAAATAATGTTGAAGACTGTTGTTGAATATCGGTATGATAAGTGCGAGGATTAAATAATCGATCGCGTTTAAAAACAGGATTCTTTTCTAATGCTTCCAATAGCTTATCATCATCCAGTTCCTCTACAGTTAGAATAAACGGTTCCTGTCTGTAGTTATTTGCAGCTAATGATTCTAGACCGGCTTTTCCGTAATATTTCTCTATAAGCTCTCTATCTTTTGCTACCTGCTTAAGTTCTTCATCTTCCTTAAATTTACGTTCTAGTTCTTCAGCTTTGGTTTCTTCCTCTTTAATCTCTCTAATACCTGGCACGCTGTTAATTGTAAATCCGGTAGCCAAAAGTGTAACCTTCACCTCATCCTTTAGCGACTCATCAACTGCTGCTCCCCATATAACTTCGATTTCTTTACTAAATTTAGACATAAAGTCGTGCAAGGCGTTCATTTCTTCCATCATCAGAGGATTCTCTTCTCCAAAACATAGATTAATTAATATTTTCTTAGAGCTGAATACATCATTATTATTTAATAATGGTGAGTGAAGAGCATCTTTAATTGCCTCATTAATTCTATCGCTTCCTTTTGCAATTCCACTACTCATTATAGCAACACCACCGTCTTTGAGTGTAGTGTTTACGTCTGCAAAGTCGAGATTTACGTGCCCATGAACAGTAATAATCTCTGCAATACTTTTTGCTGCTGTTGTGAGCGTGTCATCGGCTTTAGCAAATGCATTAAGCATGGTAAGATCGCTATATATATCACGTAAACGCTCATTGTTTATAACTAGTAAAGCATCAACGTTTTTTGCGATCTCTTCAACTCCCTTTAGAGCCTGAACTATTTTGCGAGAGCCTTCAAAAACAAATGGTATTGTTACTATACCAACTGTGAGAATACCTAAATCTTTAGCAACACGAGCTATTACAGGGGCTGCACCAGTACCTGTTCCACCACCCATTCCCGCAGTAATAAATACCATTCGGGTGCCATCATTCATCAGGGTCTCTATCAGTTCCAAACTCTCCTCGGCAGCCTTACTGGCTATTTCAGGCTTGTTGCCTGCACCCAGACCTCCCGTTGTGTGTGACCCCAACTGTACCTTAACTGGTACTGGAGACTCCATCAATGCCTGATTATCTGTGTTACAAAGTGCAAAAGAAACATTGTGAATACCCTCTTGAAACATATGATTCACGGCGTTTCCTCCTCCGCCTCCTACACCAATAACTTTGATGATAGCATCTGTATGGCTCTCTATCTGAAAATCTAATATATCTACGTTCATAAAATCATCTCAATTATTTTATTCATCTTCGTCAGAGAACATGTTTCCGAAAACATCTCCAAACCTCTCGATGAGACCCGGCTTCGGTGATTTTTTATTTTTTTTGCTCTCTTTTACACTATGTCTTGATTCAGATCGTTTTTTACCTGAAGTGTAATCCATACTATCGTCAATAACCTCCTCTGGAACGAATCTACAACTCTCCTGCCCCATCAACAACATCCCTAATGACTGAGTAAAAGAGGGATTACTTATTAGCTCTGGAGCGTTATTAATATAAGATTTCTTTGCAGTTGCTTTGCGAACGGGCATTTTAAGTTTATGTACAAGATACTCATTAAGATTCTTCAGCTGAGAAGCACCTCCAGTTATAACTATACCTGCACCTAGTTGATTCTCATATCCTGATAAACGTATCTGCTCAATTATATTGGCTGTTATTTCGTCAAGACGTAATCCAATAACTCGGTTTAGTTCGGTTAAATCAATATCGGGTTTGGCTGAAAAAGGAGATGAGAAAAAAGGGCTTTCATGGGTTTCCATTGCTTTCCCAAATTTAATTTTCAACTGCTCAGCATCGTTTTCCGTAAAATTAAGAGCACTAATATCTTTTGTAATGCTTTTGCCGCCAAAAGGTATAACAACCGATTTTCTTAATAAACCCTCTTTATAAACAGACAATGAAGTTGTGCCTGCGCCAAAATCAATAAATGCACAACCAAGCTCTTTCTCTTCTTCATTGAGAGTTATGGCAGCTGATGCTAAAGCCCCAACAATATAACCTGCTATTGGCAGTTTGGCCTTTTCGGTAATACTTTTTTCTATATTTGAAAGCAGATTTGGCCTTCCAACTACTATTTGAAATGAAGCTTCAATTTCCGATCCTGCAACACCTACTGGATTCTTCTCAGTTTTGCCATCAATATAATACTCTACGTCGGCTACAGCGTAATTTCTTTGTAAATCTGGAACGTACTTTGTAGCCGAGTTATTTAGCTGATCAACCACTTCCTGAGTCACAATTCCTCCAGGAGAAAGAGTCATCATTTCCCTGAATTCAAGAGTATGTAACGATTGTCCGGTAAGTGAAACATACACCTTTCCTATCTTGTCTCCAATGCTATTCTCAAGCATTGTCAACAATTTACGAATGCTTGCACCAGCCTCCTCAATATTATAAACCATCCCTCTTCTAACGGAGTTTCCAGAATCAATGATTTCACTTTCCATTATCGAAATAACATTGTTCTCATTTTTTCGGCCTACAACCCCTTTTATCTTTGAAGTTCCAAGATCAATTACAGCTATAAATTCAGATTGAGTCATACTTTTGGTTAATGGTTATTCAGTTGTTTAACAAACACTCCTGAATTGATATTTGTTTTTTTGTTAACATCATTTTAATTGTACGCTAATTATTTCAGTGTACAAACTACTTGATTGTCGAACTTCAGATTTATCTCTGAATAACGATTCCACCCCAACACATTTAGTCCACCGTCAACAAAACGTACAAATTTATTCAATTTAGTTGGGTAATCTTCAAGGCTTCCCATAATAATTCTGAAATTACCTGCTCGAGGTATTAATTCCACATCATTTTCGTCATTTACTACAATTTGCTCTATCCAAGCATCCCAATCGGAATTATTATTAAGAAACATTGCAAAATCATACAGTTCATTCTTAGCAAACTCTTCTTCTATATCTCCTGTAGCAACAGGCACATATACCGAAAAACTTGATGCTACAGGCATAATTTTTCTATCTTTATCTATATAAAAACTGCCTTTATTTTCAGATATAACCCGAAGCACCGGTTCTCTTTGCTGCACAGTTGCCATAACTGATCCCTTAGAAGTAATAAAAACATTAGCCGATTCCACTAATCGGTTTGCCATTATTGTATCACGTATAGCAAGAGTGTTGATATCTTTAAAAGACTTCCCTACAGGATACAAGTCATGTTTTTTTACTAACGTTTCTACTTCTGCAGCAGTAACAAACTGAGTTTTAAGACTATCCTTAATTTCCACCTCAAAACCAGTACACTCACGGTTAAGAGATGAATCTCTGAAATAGTTGGCAGATAGAATAATGTATCCTATTACTATAGCAGCTATCAATATTACAAGAACTCTCTTCACACTCAGTTATTTTTCTAAATATTATCGCTTAATATATCTTTAATTTGTTGCACCATCCTATCTATATCTCCTGCACCAAACGTTACTACCAGTTCGGGTTGCTTTTTGATAATCAAATCCAACAGGTCGTGTTTATCAACCAGATGCTTATCGGGTGATGTTATTTTATCTAAAATAATTTGAGAGCTCACTCCCTCAATCGGCTCCTCCCTAGCTGGATAAATATCAAGAAGTATTACGGTATCTGCAAGCGAAAGACTTTCAGCAAACTCAACTGCAAAATCTTTAGTTCGTGAAAACAGATGCGGCTGAAATATAGCAGTTAATTTCTTATCGGGATAAAGAGCATTTATTGATATTATTGCAGCCCTAATTTCCTCAGGATGATGAGCATAATCATCAATATAGACTATATCTTGTCTTTTAAGATGAAACTCAAAACGTCTTTTAACTCCCATAAAAGAGCTCATAGCAGTTTTGATCTCATTAGAGGTAGCTCCACTAAGCTCGGCAGCAGCCATTGCGGCTATACTGTTCTCAATATTAATCTTTACAGGAACCCCAAGGGATATATCTTTGATTATACCTTTTGGTGAAACAAAATCAAATAAAACTTCTCCGTTTCCTATTCTTATATTATTGGCATGAAAATCACCTTCACTCTCTGAATAACTCCACACATTTACCGATTCGATAACCTCTGGTGTAAGTTTTGCTCCTTTCTTTAGAATAAGGTGTCCATTTGGACGAATTAGTGATGTAAACTTCTCAAAACTTTGTTTATATGCTTCTTCTGAGCCATAAATATCCAGATGATCAGGATCTGCAGATGTGATAATAGCAATATGAGGCTGCAAGTTGTGAAAAGAACGGTCGTACTCATCAGCTTCAACAATTGTGAAATTACTTTCTTCCGAAAGTAGTAAGTTACTATTATAGTTCCTGAGTATACCTCCTAAAAATGCATTACAATCGATCTGAGATTGCTTGAATAGGTGAGCCACCATACTCGAAACGGTAGTTTTACCGTGCGTACCGGCAATGCAAATAGCATCACTCAGTTTTGTAATCTCTCCCAGCAATTGGGCTCGCTTCATAACAGTGAAGCCTTTATCTTTAAAATAATTAAGCTCTTTATGTGTTGAGGGAATTGCAGGGGTAAAAACAATAAGAGTATTGGATTTATCTGTAAACTCATCAGGTATTAACGTAGCATCATCTTCATAGTGGACTAATGCACCCTCTTCAACAAGTGTTCTAGTCAGATCTGTCATAGATCTATCATACCCTCCCACATTAGCTCCTTTTAGGAGGAAGTAGCGAGCTAGGTTGCTCATACCAATACCTCCTATACCTATGAAATAAATGTTATTGTATTTCTTATTACTGACTTCCATTATATTAATTCAAAATCTTCTCAATTTCATCTACAATTCTTTCTGCTGAATTATGCTGAGCAAGCTTTAATATATTTTCGCTAAGACTCTTTAACTCACGACTGTTTTTGACCAAAGAGAGTGCAACATCAAACAGCATATCATTTGCAATATTATCAGACACCATCACAGCAGCGTCTTTATCTACAAGTGCTTTAGCATTCATGGTCTGATGATCTTCTGCAACGTTTGGTGATGGAACTAATATTACCGGTTTTCCCAAAATACTAAATTCCGAAATAGAACCGGCACCTGCACGTGAAATAATAAGATCTGCTACTGAATATGCATAGTCCATGCGTGAGATAAAATCAGTTAGAAAAACATTATCAGGAATTTTATCTTCCATCTGAAGATTACTCATTTCTTTAAAATAATATTTACCACACTGCCATAATACCTGAACATCCTCTGCTGCATTTAGTTTTGTAAATGCATTTGCTATGCTTTTATTGAGTGTTGCTGCACCTAGGCTACCACCCACCATAAGTATAGTTTTTTTGTGTGGGTTTAATTTAAAGTGTTTATAACCCTCATTGCGGTTTTCTTCAGATATAACCAGGTCCTGACGACATGGATTACCTGTGACAACTATCTTTTCCTTTGGGAAAAACTTATCCATCCCATCATATGCCACACATATGGTAGTTGCCTTTTGAGCCAACATTTTATTAGTTACACCTGCATATGAATTCTGTTCTTGAATTAATGTGGGAACTCCCTTTCCTGTTGCTGCTTTTAAAATAGGACCGCTAGCATATCCTCCAACACCTATAGCAATGTCTGGTTTAAAATTTTCAATGATCCCTCTTGCTCTATTTAAGCTCTTAAACAATTTAAATACTACACTTATATTCTTAAACAAATTCTTACGATTAAACCCAGCGACGGGCAATCCAATAATTTTGTATCCGGCAGCAGGTACACGTTCCATCTCCATTCGATCTTCGGCTCCCACGAAAAGTATTTCAGAGTCTACCCATCGCTTTTTTACAGCATTAGCTATAGCAATTGCAGGAAAAATATGCCCGCCTGTGCCACCACCGCTTATTATAAACCTCTTCATCCTTCAAATATTTCAAATTCAACATTATCTTCAACATTTACAATAGAGCCTTTTTCATATTCTGAAGATTCGTCATTAACTATTTCATCACCTATAACTCTGTTTTCTACTGCAACCACCTGCTCTTTCTTTTTACCAATTCCAAAACGGTCGGCACTTAGAATGAGTCCGAAATAAGCACATGTAATAAGAGTGGATGTTCCTCCTCTGCTAATGAGAGGAAGTGGTTGTCCGGTTACCGGTATTAGATTTACAGCCACAGCCATGTTAATAAAGGCTTGAATAGATAGCAGCATTGCCGATCCAAGAACAAGGTATTTAGGAAATAGTTTTTCTGTTTTTCTTGCAATCATTCCTGAGCGAATTAGAATAATTACATATAAAAGCAGAACAAACACTCCGCCAATGATCCCCATTTCTTCTATTATAATAGCATAAATAAAGTCGGAGTATGCTTGTGGTAGAAAATCCCTTTCTGTACTATTTCCTGGGAAAACACCAAAAACACCTCCATTTGAAATTGCTATCTTGGCATGGGCAACCTGGTAATTCTCATCAGTTATTGTAAAATACTCCTCCTCAGACATCTCTCGGGCTTGGCCAAAATGAGTAATACGATTCTGCCATGTGCCCAGTCTGTTTAAAGGTCCTGAATCCGTCCAGCTTGTAGGTATGATATTTAGGAAAAGAATAAAAAGAAGTACGAATCCTATACCTACACCCGCTACTTTAAGTAGTCGTATTAACTTTACATTACCAATAAACATGAGTAGATAACAAACACCAAACAGCAAAACTGCGGTTGAAAGGTTATCCATAGCTATAATCCCGCATACTACAATCATTAAGCCTATCATCCATTTAAATAAAATAGAGTCATTCACCCCATTCTGCTTACTTAGTAGAAATGCAATTGTGCCCATAAGTGAAATCTTTGCAATTTCAGAAGGCTGAATAGTAATGCCAAGAATTGATATCCATCTGTCGGCATTATTAACGCTAACACCTATAACAGGAGTAAGAATTAATAATAGAATTGCTCCCAGTAGAACAAATATTAGTGACGAGAAAAAGCGATAAGGTATATTATGAATAAGAAGAATAACTCCCACTCCACCAATCAAAAACATTGCATGCCTGAGTATTGGTCCCCACTGATTTTGCTGACGATATACAATAGTGCTTGTAGCACTAAAAATTTCAATAAGCGAAATAACGCATAAAATAATAAAGACTGTCCAAATTACCTTATCCCCTTTAAATATTTTACTTCCAAAATCATTCAGAATTGATCCTGATTCATTTATATCATCAACAGTCTTATCAGGCTCTGTTGTATAAAATTCTTTATCAAGCATCTTTTTTTATTTAATGATTACAGTTTTCTAACAAATTTCTTAAACTGATCACCCCTATCTTCATAATTTTCAAACAAGTCGAAACTAGCACAACAGGGTGAAAGTAAAACAATATCGCCCTTTTCTGCTAACTCATAGGCATTCCTAACAGCCTCATCCATCGAATTTGTATCTCTTAATACATCCACTTTACCATCAAAGAAATTGTGCAGTTTACTGTTGTCTTTACCCAAAAATATAAGAGCCTTAACTTTAGAAGTTACAAGATCTTCAATTTCGTGATAATCATTTCCTTTATCCACCCCTCCAAGTATAAGAATGGTTTTACTTCTCATAGATTGTAATGCATACCAACATGAGTTTACATTTGTAGCCTTTGAGTCGTTGATATACTGTACCCCTCTTACTGTGGCAACTTTTTCTAATCTGTGTGGAACACCTTTAAAATCGGCAAGAGACTCTCTTAGTTGATCATCGGTTATATCCATCAGTTTAGCCACGATACCCGAAGCTAATGAATTATAGACATTGTGCATTCCTTCTAATGCAAGTAGCTCGAGCTCCATATTAAATGTATTTCCTTTTGAATTAATAAATATTCTACCGTTATCAATATATCCTGCAGAAAGCCCTTTATTTTTCTCACCAAATGGATATCTTGATACTTCAGGCTTTAGCTTCTCAATCTCTCTCGTTACAACAGGATCATCTTCCCAGTATATAAATGCATCATCTATTTTCTGATTACGAATAATTCTCATTTTAGCATCTATGTAATCCTGAAGGTTGTTGTTATATCTATCTAGATGATCAGGTGTGATATTTAATAAAACAGCAACATCTGCTTTAAAATCGTAAAGCCCTTCGAGTTGAAAGCTGCTAAGTTCGAGTACATAATAATCGTACTTCTCATCAGCCACCTGTTTAGCAAAACTCATACCAATATTACCGGCTAGTGCTACATTAAGTCCAGCCGATTTTAGAATATGATATATCAGACTAACTGTTGTTGTTTTTCCATTGCTACCAGTTACACAAATCAGTTTAGCATTTGTATATCTAGCGGCATATTCTATTTCTGAAATTACACGTACCCCTTTATTTAAGATTTTCACTACAATTGGAGAATTATCGGGGATGCCGGGACTCTTTACAACCTCATCGGCTTGCAAAACTTTATCTACAGTATGACCACCTTCTTCAAAATCGATACCGTTACTCACTAGATCTTCACGATGTTTATCTTTTAATTTTCCTTTGTCAGACAAGAACACCCTGAATCCCTTTTTTTGAGCCAAAAGAGCAGATCCAACTCCACTTTCTCCCCCTCCGAGTACAACTATCAATTTATCGTTCATTATATTAATTATCTCATTTTTAATGTAGCCACTGCTAAAACGGCTAATAAAATCCCTATCAACCAGAACCTTGTTACTAGTTTAGGCTCTGTAACTGGCGCAAAAGGTTTTTGAATAAGTGCATCTATACTTCCATTTCCGGGTTTTTGATAATGATGATGAAGTGGTGTCATTTTAAATATTCTTCTTCCTGCACCATACTTCTTTTTTGTATACTTAAAGTAGGTAACCTGTGCTATTACTGAAAGAGCTTCAACAAAGAAAATCCCGCACAAAATTGGCAGCAACAACTCTTTATGAATTAAAACCGCAAATACACCTATAATTCCTCCAAGAGTGAGACTTCCTGTGTCACCCATAAACACCTGGGCAGGATATGCATTATACCACAAGAAACCTATACAAGCACCAACAAAAGCTGATGCAAACACCATGAGTTCATCGCTACCCGGTATATACATTATGTTAAGATAAGAAGCAAAGTCAACTCGGCCCGATACATAAGCAAGAATACCTAAGGCTACACCAATTATAGCAGATGAGCCAGAAGTTAATCCATCAAGCCCATCGGTGAGATTTGCACTATTAGACACAGCAGTTACAATAAGTATAACAACTAAAATAAAAACAAGCCATACGGCTGTATCTGCATAATCACCCATCCAGCTCACAAGCCATTTGTAGTCGAAGTTGTTGTTCTTCACAAAAGGAATTGTTGTGCCTGTTGTTTTTACATCTTCAGTCTTAAATGTTACTTCTTCAATTATATTACCTACACGTATTTCACTATTTTCACGAACAACAATTTCGGGACTTAATAGAATAGTTAGTCCAACAATTAATCCAAGTCCTACTTGTGCAATAATCTTAAATTTCCCCTCTAACCCCTCTTTATCTTTTCTGAAAACCTTTATATAATCGTCTGCAAAACCAAGAGCACCTAGCCATACAGTACTAACCATCATCAAGATTATGTATATATTCTCGAGTTTTCCAAAAAGGAGTATTGATGTCAATATTGAAATAATTATGATAACACCACCCATTGTTGGTGTTCCACGCTTACTATATTGACCCTCCAGGTCAAGATCACGAATAGTTTCCCCTATCTGCCTCTTTTGCAATTTATTAATAATCTTTTTGCCTGCAAATACTCCAACTAGAAGTGAAAACACAGCAGCCATTGCCGACCTAAACATTACAAACTGAAACATCCCGGCTCCCGGGAAATCTAGTTTATCTAAATAATCAAAAAGATAATACAGCATCTTAATCTAAATTCTAAATTCTTTCACTTAAAAAACATCTTTTCTACTTCTTCTTTATCATCAAAATGGTGTTTAACACCTTTAATCTCTTGATAATCTTCGTGTCCCTTACCGGCTATCAGTACAACATCACCCGGTTGAGCTAATGCACATGCCGTCTTAATAGCTTCACGTCTATCAACAATAGTCAGTGCATTGTTTCTCTCATCTTCCGATAGACCATCAAGCATATCCTGTATGATATCCATTGGCTCCTCAAAACGAGGATTATCTGAAGTAAATACCACCCTATTACTGAGATTTACGGCTTCACGAGCCATTAATGGCCTCTTGGATCTATCTCTGTTACCTCCGCATCCAACTACTGTAATTAGCTTCCCTTTATCTCTTAGAACCTCATTCACCGCACTAAGCACATTAGTCAATGCGTCAGGTGTATGAGCATAATCTATAATAGCCGTAAAATCCTTAGGAGATCTAACTGTCTGAAACCTACCTGCAACAGGTTTTAGCATAGAAAGTACCCTTAGAACCTCATCTTCATCTAAGCCTAATAGCACTCCAGCACCATAAACAGCAAGTAGGTTATATACATTAAATACACCCACAAAAAGTACGGTCAACTCTCTTCCGTTAATTTCAATATCACTTCCATCGAAGTGTTTTTCGAAGATACGTGCTTTAAAATCTGCCATTCCTCTGAGTGAATAACTATATTTACTAGCTTGTGAATTCTGAAGCATAACAGCTCCATTTCTATCATCTGAATTAGTTAAAGCGAACGAATTAACTGGTAAAGCATCAAAAAATGATTTCTTAACATCTCGATAGTCAAGCATATTTTTATGGTAGTCGAGATGATCCTGCGTTAGATTAGTAAATATACCTCCAACAAAATTCAAACAACCAACTCTTTTCTGATGTATAGCGTGAGAGCTTACTTCCATAAAAGCGTATTCACATCCGGCATCCACCATTTTGCGCAGATAACTGTTTATTGTAATCGGGTCAGGAGTAGTATGAGTAGTTGCAAAAAACTCTCCATCAACATAATTGCCCACTGTAGAAATCAGACCTGCAGGATAACCTAACATTCTAAACATATTATACAGAAGAGTAGCTATAGTAGTCTTACCATTAGTACCTGTAACACCCACCAGTTTCAGTTTAATAGAAGGGTTACCATACCACACAGATGCAATCTGTGCTAGTGCATCGGCACTATTTTCTACCTGAACGTAGGTTACTCGTGAAAAATACTCATCAATTAAAGGTTTATCATAAACAACTACTTTTGCATCTTTCTCTATTGCTTTGCCTAAATATGAATGCCCATCTGTAAAGATCCCCTCTACAGCAATAAAAAGAGAGCCCTTGTTAACAGTTCTAGAATCGGATGTTATAGACTGTAATTCAACATCCTCATCTCCTTTAATGCTGATTACTTTACACTTCTCTAACAGTTTACTTAACTTCATAATCTAATTCATTATCGTAATGTAACAGAAATTGTAGAACCCTTAACCAGTCTCTGACCTGGACGAAGAGACTGTGCTACTACTTTTCCTGAGCCGTTAAGATTAACTCTCAGCCCCGTTTTTTCGAGCAGATAAAGTGCATCCCTTGCACCCATACCAATAACATCAGGGATAAGAGATTCATTTAATTCAATTGGCTCTGGCTTATACTTAATACTATCTAATTTAACCTTTACCCAATCATAATCCTCTTCAAGTTCTTCAACTTTAAAATTCAGTGATGATAAAAGTGTAAGACTTTTTTTTCTATTCCCATTTTTTATTTCAGGTTCTTTGTGTAGGGTCGAATCAATCATGCAATCTTCTACCGATAGCTGCACTTTTCTAAGATAAGTTTGCTCTGCAATATTTTTAAAAACCATACCAGCCATGCCACCACCAGAAGGTACTCCTTTTGGTTTCCGAAGTCCCACAAATATTGTATACATAGGCTCATCTGCCGGAAAATAACCACAAAACGAAACATAGTAACCAGAATAACCCCCTCCACCGGCAATCATTGCAGTTCCTGTTTTGCCTGCTATATCAAAGTAGTCAGATCCCACCACTTTAGCCGTACCATTATCCACAACAGATTTCAGCATTTCCTGAATTACTTCCAGTGTAGTATCCTTGCAGATTTTAGGATTAACTACTTCTGCTTCAATATTCTTTACCACCTTGCCACCCTCCACCAACTGTTTAGCTATAAAAGGCTTAATCATTTTACCACCATTTGCAATTCCGTTATAAAACATCAGCATATAAATAGGAGGAATTTGTGTTTCATAACCAAACGACATCCATGGGAGAGTCGTTTTAGACCAGTAATTATCTTTATCATTTGGATACCTTATAGATGAAGTCCCCTCAATACCATTTAACGGTACATCCCATTTAAGCTGTTTCCTAAGTCCTATCCTATCAATTCCATCAATAAACTTTTCTGGCTTATTTTCATAACCTTTAAGAACAATCTTACTCATTACAACATTCGACGATATATCTAATCCTTCGCCAACTGTAAGGTAGCCTCTATCCTGCCCTCTACGCCAATAATGATCTCTTACCCATCTTTTATTATATTGAAACAAACCATTTCCAACATAAAATGAGTCGGTAGGATTTACAACACCATCATCTAGGGCAACCATTGTTGTAACAGTTTTAAATGTCGATCCGGGTTCGTTCATATAAGAAAAAGCATTCGGATTTCCTTCTGCGTAGTTTCCATTACTCAATCTATCGAGGTTAACTATCCCTTTTATCTCTCCAGTTTTTACCTCCATAATAATTGCAGTACCCGATTCTGCTTCGGTCTCTACAAGCTTATCTCTGAGAGCTCGTTCTGATATATCCTGAATATCTGCATCCAGAGTAGTAATAATATCCCATCCATCTTTTGCTGGCTGCTCTACTACATCCATCCACTTACCTTGAATCTTTTGTCTGTACTTTACACCTGAAACTCCTTGTAGTAATGAGTCATATTTAAGTTCTAGACCACTTGCACCACCTTTTTCTATATCTTTATAAACACTCCCAACTGTTCGTGTTGCAAGATTTCCGAATGGCTTTTTACGAGAATTACGCTCTTCAGCAATCAATCCACTTCTATTTGATCTCTGGTTCCAAAACGGGAAAGTACGAATCTCTTTTAGTTCAATATAGTTAATATCGTGCCTGATAATTTTTACATACCTCGATCGAAGAGGGACTCTTTCTTCAATACCCTTTGTTCTATTTTCTGCAATCTTTTTTTCTTCCTTTTCTCGTAAATTCCATCCGTTTAGGATAACATTCTTATATTGAGAAGCAGATCTATCGGGAAATTTTTCTGCAAGCGAAATTGATAGATCACCTATATATTTCATAAGTGTATCTTTCTTTATTCCATCTGCCCAAAAATCCATATATATGCTATATATTGGTTCTGTTGAAGCAAGTAGTTTAAAGTCGTGTGTATAAATATTACCTCTTTTGGGAAGAATTACCCTGTCTCTTATAACTGTCTCTTTTTCCCCTACCTCTTTCCACTTTTTACCTTCCGATGAGAAAATAATCTTACCTGCGGAAAAGATAATCATTATAGAAAACAGCATTAAGAAAGTTACAATGAGTCCATATTTACTCAAAATACCCTTATTACTATTTTTATCTCTATTTTCTTTACTCATATTTCCAAGGCTGATTATAAGTACACATTGTTACTTAATATTTCTTTTACTCTATAAAGTATACTGGTTCGTTAGACACCTTTAATTCTAATCCAGCCTCTTCTACTCTTCTCTCTATTTCACCTTGGCGACTAGCTTCTGTGAGACTGGATGAGATAGTTAGAGCTTCATATTTTACATCTTTAAGTTCTCGCTGCAAGCGTTCTACATCGGACATTCCTTGCAACATAGTGTATCTGTGACTGATAAAAAGTATAATAACAACTACGAGTACAAGAATAAATCTCATGTTTCGGAGGAAGAAATTCTCAGTGAGAACACTTCCTCCAAAAACATGGACA
>CAZSBA010000011.1:0-40684 GCA_964605035.1 uncultured Proteiniphilum sp.
TATGGCAATTGTCATATTACTAATTTTATGCAAAAGTAATATATCTATTACATATATTATCTTTCACATTTACTTTTTCTTCATGTATTTCTTGTAGTTCTTAATCACTTTTCCAAACTCTTTATCTTTTTTTCGCTTCTCTTCGATGGTTGATTCAAAATGTGCTTTTTTGCGCTCCATTTTCAAATAGTTTTCATATGATTTTTTGTCTATCTCTCCATTTTAGCTGCTTCAATTACCGAACAACTGGATTATTAACAAGAATTCCAGCAGTTTAAAGTACAATTAATTCTCATGGATAGAGGACATTGAGTTTCAATAGAAAAAACCGTCCCATGGTGTATGAGACGGACAGATCTTAAGATATCAGAACAGGACGGTTCTCGTAATTATAAGCTCTTCTTTTTTTCAAGTGGCAAATTACTGGGACTGTTTAACGCCAAATTATCTGGCATGGTCAGCTCTTCTCTAAGTTTTACATTCTGTTCAGGTAGTGCGCGGAACATTGTAGTCTTGTATCCGTTATAGGATATCTTCATCAGTTTATTCACACTGTAATAATTGGGAAATGTAAATTCACCTTTTTCATTGGCAGTGGTTCCGGCGATTAACACAGAATCGGGTAGGGAGTAGATAGCCACTTTAGCATTCTTTACTGGATTATTGTATGTGTCGGTTACTGTACCCTTAATTTGGGCGCTGATAGGGATTATCATCCCAGCTAAAAACATTGTAAAAAGAATTTTTTTCATCACCTTGATTTTTAAATTGTTCAATAATATGACGCAGGCAATCAATTTTTGGTTACATCAATAGTGAATAGTCTTATTTTTTAACAATATTTTTGATTATGCTATTCTAATATAATAACTAGTGAATAATGACATCGTTCTCCTGCTCATATTTAGAGCGTTCTTCAAGATCGTAATTTTAAACTGTTGCTTTTGCGAATAAAATTATTTTCTAATTGTTGTGTTTAAATTTTACTGTTTGTTTTTAACAGTAATGCTAAGATTGAGTAAATGTAACGTATACGATTGTGGGCAACAAACCCCGCCTTTACTTATACATGATGTTATGCTCTTTTATTCTTTAATATTTTGACAATTCAACTATAAATGATTTCAGCTAAATTCCAGTCATATCCATTAAAATTAGTTGTATTGTTGAATTGAATAACAACCATGTCCATGTCTTTGTAGTATTTTGCAATGCTTTGGTAACCAGGAAGGAGGCCAGTATGTTCATAAACGTAAATTGAAGAATAAATTTCCTGTTCACCTTTATCAAACACAGAACCATCGTTTAATGCCCTCAAGAATATGCCCACGTCTTCTGCTGTAGCCAGCATTAAGCCAATATTTTCATACTTGAAATCGGTTTCAACACCTACATAATAGCCGCTCATTACTTCGTCTATGTTTACTTCACTAATCGAACCAAAAGTGTGTTCTAGTCCAAGAGTAACCAATATTCTCTCCTTGATATATTGTTGTCGGGGATAGCCTAAAGTTTTATCAATAAGGTCCTCAATCAACATATAATTGGTATTTGAATAACCATAATCTTCACCTGGTTCAAAATCATAATGTCATTCTATTTCAGAGCATTGCAGTCAGTTTGTCAAATTGCTCACAGCGAGGCGCTGACAGGTCAAAGAATTATCGTAAGTCGAGAAACAATATCAAAATCATAGAATAAGAAAAATGCATCGAAATCACTAGTTATGATTCTATAAGTATGCAAACCATTAAAATATCTCAAAGTAATAAAAAAACAGGAAATTTTATTAACTTTGGTTTTTCATATTTTAGATTGATAAAACACATTTACAACTTTCAAATTAATTATTATGATAATTGGAATACCAAAAGAAATTATGCAAGGCGAGGCCCGTGTTGCAGCTACACCCGAGACAGTTGAGAAATTTAGAAAAGCAGGATTAACTATTTTAGTTGAATCGGGGGCTGGAGAAAAATCGCATTACTACGATACACAGTATAAAGAGAAAGGTGCCGAGCTGGTATATGATCCTGAAGATATTTATATGAGAGCCGACCTGATACTTAAAGTAAAGGAGCCGTTATTTAATACGGATAAAGGAAAACATGAAGTAGACATGATGCACGAAGGACAGCATCTTATAACATTTATTCACCCGGCATCTCCTGTAAATCATGATATGGTGAGAAATCTTGCCCAAGCAGGTGTTACTAGCCTCACGCTAGATGGTATTCCACGTATATCGCGAGCGCAAAATATGGATGCTCTAACATCGATGAGCACCTGTGCAGGGTATAAAGGTATTATTATGGCGGCCAATGATCTTACATTTTTTATGCCTCAGATGTTTACTGCCGTTGGTATGCTAAAGCCGGCAAATGTATTGGTTGTTGGAGTAGGTGTTGCAGGTTTGCAAGCATTGGCAACTGCAAAAAGATTAGGAGCGGTAACTTATGCAATGGACATACGCCCGGATGCAATTGAGCAATCGAAAAGTTTAGGAGCTAAAGTAATTGAAACAGGTATTCCAGCAGAAATAGCAGTTGGCAAAGGTGGTTATGCAAAGAAGCTCTCTGACGAATGGATTTTAAAGGAGCGTGAAGAAATAAGTAAGGTTATAAAAAATATGGATGTAATCTTTTTAAGTGCCTTGGTTCCCGGAAAGATTGCACCAATACTTATTACAGAAGACATGGTTAAAGAGATGAAGAACGGATCTGTAATAGTTGACGTATCTATTGATCAGGGAGGAAACTGCGAAATAACTACCCCTGGGGTAAAAGAGGTGAAACATAATATCACAATAAATGGTATAAAAAACATTCCCGGTTTGATACCTACAAGTTCAACATGGATGTTTGCTAATAATGTTTTCAATTTGGTTTCCTATCTTTTAAAAGATGGAGAAATTGAACTTGATATGGAAGACGATATTACAAAATCGATATTGGTGACTCACAAAAATGTAATAGTTCATGAGGGAGCACGCGAGGCAATGGGAATTTAAATTTTGGTAGTATGAATCCGATTATATTAGTAGTAATTTTTATTGTAACTTCTTTGGTGGGTTACTTTATAATAAAAAATGTTCCAAGTCTTTTGCATACCCCACTTATGTCGGGGATGAACGCACTGTCTGGGATTACTATACTGGGAGCAATTGCTGCAGTTGGATTGGCCTTCACAGCTGAAAATAACTCACACATGATATTAGGCCAGATAATTGGTGGAATTGCAATAATGGCAGCTACAGTAAACGTTGTTGGAGGTTTTGGTGTAACTCACAGAATGCTTAAGATGTTTGATAAAAAAAAGAAAAAAATCTGAATCATGAGCGAAACGTTATATTATATTTTTTGTGTAATACTATCTATTGCAGTATTAACAGGGATATCTTTGATGAGTAAAGTGAAGACTGCCGTTGCAGGCAACCTATTAAGTGCTTTTAGTATACTATTGGGTATTGTTATAACACTATATTACAAGGAGATATTTTCGGTATGGACAATTTTCACATTTATGCTGATAGGCGTATTGGTAGGAAGTGCACTTGCCAGGGGAGTTAAAATGATTCAGATGCCTCAGTTGGTTGCTTTGTTAAATGGAGTAGGGGGCTTGGCTTCTACATTGATAGGAGTTTTATCGTTATTAGGAATTGGAATTATTGTTAGTCGGTATAGGGTATTTGTAAATGTAACATCGGTGCTTGCAATTACAGTGGGACTCGTTACTCTGTTTGGTAGTATTGTGGCAGCAGCAAAGCTTCATAAATTACTACCACAAAAGCCTGTAAAATGGAAAAATCATTCGGTGATACTCAACACGTTGCTAATTATAATGATAGGTGTTATTTCTACTTCTGTATTTTTGAGTGACAATTCAACTATACTTTATATTGTGTTAGTATTAAGCATAATTGTAAGTTCGGTATTTGGATATGCTTTTGCCATTCGTGTGGGTGGAGCGGATATGCCTATTACAATTTCACTGTTAAACTCGCTAAGTGGTGTGGCAGGTGCTATTGCTGGTATGGCTGTGAACGACCTTCTGCTTGTTTCGGTGGGTGGTATAGTTGGTGCATCGGGACTTTTTCTTACGCAGATAATGTGTAAATCTATGAACAGGAGTCTTATGGATATATTGCTAGGTAAGACATCATCTGTGAGTAGCCCTAAGGTTGTTAAAAATGCTGTTTTTGTTGAGTCTGTTTTTGAAGATTTAAACGAAACACCTGAGAATTATGCTACGGTTGAAGAGCAAGGTGAATTATCTTATAATGAAACCCACGAGAACAGAGATAAAAGTGAGATTCTAAAAATAGCTAAATCTGTAATCATTGTTCCTGGTTATGGTATGGCACTGGCACAAGCACAACACCTGGTTAAACAGTTGGCAGATAAGATGGAAGTCAATGGAGCAGAAGTTAAATTTGCAATACATCCTGTTGCTGGCAGAATGCCCGGACATATGAATGTACTTTTAGCAGAAGCTGACGTACCTTATGAGAAACTGTTTGAGATGGATGATGTTAATGACACATTCTCTGAAACAGATGTAGTTATTGTTATTGGTGCCAATGATGTTATAAATCCGGCTGCTAGAGATGCTAAGGATACTCCCATTTATGGTATGCCTGTTTTAAATGTAGATAAGGCAAGAGAGATATTTATTTGCAATTATGATTTGCAGCCCGGTTATGCTGGGGTGGATAATCCGTTATACAACAGAACAGAAGGTGTATATATGTTGCTGGGAGACGCAAAGGAGTCGCTTAACGAGCTATTAGATAGATTAAATTGATAGCTCATCAAATTAAAGAAATAATTCTATAATATAGACCTATTATTTTTGTAGTATGGATTAATTTATTTTTCTTTGTTTAAATCATTTTAAAGATTCACTAGATTCTATAAAAACAAATTAGGTTAGGACTATCAAATACTTTGAACATCAGTTTATAATGGAAAATTTTAAGAAAGAGGGCGAAATTCAAATAGAATTGAGTGATGAAGTTGCGCAGGGTACTTATTCGAATCTTGCAGTTATTTCTCATTCTTCGGCTGAGTTTGTAATTGACTTTATTCGTATAGTGCCTGGGGTGGCTAAAGCTAAGGTTAAATCGAGAATTATACTAACACCAGAGCACGCTAAGAGGCTTTTGAATGCTTTGAATGATAATATCGATAAGTTTGAACAACATAACGGAAAAATAAAAGTACAAAACAATCCTGGATTTCTACCCCCGATGGGTGGTATGGGGCAGGCTTGAATAACTAGTTAAACAATCTATTCATATGGATATTCTTTTAAACGCAGCAACAGTGAATTGGGCCAGAGGACAATTCGCTCTAACAGCGAGTTATCACTGGATTTTTATCCCGCTGACAATCGGACTAGCTCTCATCATGGCAATCATGGAGAGTATTTATGTGAGAACAGGAGATGAGAAATGGAAAAATATCTCAAGGTTTTGGCAAAAGATTTTCGGGATAAATTTTGCTATTGGTATTGCAACCGGAATAATTCTGGAGTTTCAGTTTGGAACAAATTGGTCTAACTATAGTTGGTTTGTAGGTGATATATTTGGAGCTCCGTTAGCTATTGAAGGTATTTTGGCATTCTTTCTTGAAGCCACATTTGTAACTATAATGTTTTTTGGATGGAATAGGGTATCGAAAGGTGTTCATCTTCTATCTACATGGATGGTGTTTTTAGGAGCAGTACTTTCGGCACTATGGATTTTGGTGGCAAATGCTTGGATGCAATATCCTGTAGGGATGGAGTTTAATCCTGATACAGTTAGAAACGAGATGGTAGATTTTTGGGCTGTAGCACTTTCGCCCGTAGCAATTAATAAGTTTCTTCATACTGTATTGGCATGTTTTGCTGTGGGTTCATCATTTGTGGTGGGAGTATCGTCGTGGTACCTTCTTAAAAAACGACATATTGACTTCGCTCTTAAAAGCATTAAAATTGGTTCGATTGTAGGTATAATCTCTTTTCTTATGCTTGCATATACCGGTGACGGATCGGCATATGAGGTAGCACAAAAGCAACCAATGAAATTGGCAGCTATGGAGGGTCTTTATGAGGGTACTGAAGGTGCAGGATTAGTTGCAATAGGTATGCTTAACCCTGCCAAGAAGGCTTACAACGACAATGTTGATCCTTATATATTTAAAATAGAGATACCCAAACTTCTTTCGTTATTGGGATATAGAGACTTAAATGCATTTGTGCCGGGTGTTAAAGATATTGTAGATGGGGGTTACACACTTCCCGATGGTTCGACAGCTCTCTCTTTTGAGGAGAGACAAGCAAGAGGTAAATTAGCTATTCAGGCTCTTGCCGACTATCAAGAGGCTAAACAAAAGGAAAAAGAGGCTGTTTTGGCAGGTGATAATGCAACTGCATCTAAACTTTCTGCTGATGCTGCTAATTATGAAAATGTTTTGAGGGATAATTATGCACACTTTGGATATGGTTATCTTGAAACAGGTGAAGATATAATTCCTCATGTACCTCTTACATTTTATACTTTCCATATTATGGTTATGATTGGTATGTATTTTATACTCTTTTTTATGGTAATTATATACTTCCTTTACAAAAAGAGCCTACATAAAACAAAATGGTTATTATATGTGGCACTTTGGAGTATTCCTCTAACATACATTTCGGGCCAGGCTGGATGGATTGTTGCTGAAATGGGCCGACAGCCTTGGACAATTCAAGATATACTTCCTGTAAATGTTGCCGTATCGGGTGTATCAACAGGGCATATAATAACTACGTTCTTTTTATTTGCTGCTATTTTTACTGCACTGCTTATTGCATTGATAACTATAATGGTGAAACAAATTAAAAAAGGACCTGAGCCGCTTGATTTTGATGTTAAATTGAAAAATGATTAATGGAATGATTACTTACGAATTTCTACAACAATATTGGTGGATCATAATGTCGCTCTTGGGAGGATTATTAGTATTCTTAATGTTTGTTCAGGGTGGCCAAACTATGCTTGGATCGCTTGCTAAAAAAGAGGAAGAAAAAAAGCTGGTGGTTAATATATTGGGGCGTAAATGGGAATATACTTTTACGACTTTAGTTGTATTTGGTGGGGCATTTTTTGCTGCATTTCCACTATTTTATTCAACTAGCTTTGGTGGTGCATATTGGGCATGGATGATTATGCTTTTTAGCTTTGTTATGCAGGCTGTTTCATATGAGTTTCAATCGAAACCAGGAAATATATTTGGAGCCCGCACTTATAGGGTATTTTTATTCCTTAATGGTTTAATTGGAACAATTTTACTAGGGGTAGTTGTTTCTAGCTTCTTCACTGGCTCTATGTTTACAGTTGGTAAGGGTAATATTGCTATTTTAGGGGGAACAGGGAACGTGATTAGCCAATGGCAAAGTCCTTTACTGGGACTTGAACTGTTGGCTGACTTTAGAAATTTATCACTTGGTCTTGCTGTCTTCTTCCTTACAAGAACATTAGCTAGCCTCTTCTTTATTAACAGACTTAATCATGATGATCTGGAGAAAAGATCTCATAAGTTTGTTCTCTACAACGGTATTCCATTTGTAATTTTCTTTTTGATATTTCTTATCTGGACACTTTTTGCAGAAGGATATGCTATTAACCCGGTTACAGATGATATATACTTGGAGAAGATGAAGTATCTGAATAATTTTATTGAAATGCCTTTAGTTGGTATTCTCTTTGCTTTGGGTGTTGTTGCTGTGCTATATGGAATAGTGAAGTCTGTAATAGATATTAAATTTAAAAATGGTATATGGTTTAGCGGTGCGGGCACAGTAGTAACTGTAATGATGTTACTGGTAAACGCAGGGCTCAATAATACTGCTTATTATCCATCATCTTACGACTTACAGAGTTCTCTTACTATTTTCAACTCTTCATCTAGTTATTTTACACTCTCTGTAATGGCTGTTGTTTCTCTTTTAGTTCCTGTAGTTTTAGGATACATAATTTATGCGTGGAGATCACTGGAAAAGAAGAAGCTGGGAACTGATGAGGTGAATAAAGATGGACACGTCTATTGACATTGAAATGCAGTTAGGTGAAATCTTCTAGTATTTTTCTTCAATCCCGATTAAAAGTGTAAATTTGTACTTCTATATTAATATATTTCTCTATGGAGAAGCTGATAGGAAGATTAAATTTTATACTGCTATTACTGATATCAATTGTATTTATATCTTGTAATAATAGTGAGGCTAGCAAATACAGGGTTGAGAATGAAGTTGAATTCGATACAATTAGCATTGTTAAACGTCATCATATTGAAGGTGACGCTAACAACCCTTATTGTGATATAAAGATAGAATTTGTATATCCCAAAAGTAGTCAAGAGGGAGAAATAAAAACCATTCAACAGTTTTTTGTAAAAAGTATGTTCGGAATTCCGTTTGAGGAACTTGAACCTGAGCAAGCAATTGATGCATACATAAGTAATTACTTTAATAATTACTCTAAAGATGCCAGCACGTACAGAGAAACTGTAACAGACATGAATGAGTTAAACTCTCTTATTCAGGGCATAGATGTTCATGATAGTGAGCATGCCATGAATGATATGTTTTACTCTTATTTCGAAAGTTTATCAGACTCAATTACATTTAACCAATATGATATTATATCTTTTCAGGTTAAACAGTCGAATAGCAAGGGTGAACCCAGCTCTTTTTATGTATCATACAGAAATTATGTGATGAATCTGAAAACTGGTAACCAGATACTTGAAGGGGATATATTTATTGCCGGCTACGATTATGCAATGCAGAATATGATTATAGATGCACTAATTGAACAAAATGACGTAGAATCTTTAGAAGAATTAGAAGATATAGGTTTTTTTGGTGTAAGGGAGATTATTCCGAATAAAAACTTTTTGATTGATGATAAAGGAATTACTTATTCATTTAACAAAGGTGAATACTCTGCATATCAATTAGATGCACCTCAAGTGTTTCTCCCATATAATATTATCCGTCCGCTTCTTAGAGAAAATACAATTATCAGTAAACTTGCCAATTTGTAGTGAAAATAATAGAAACATATTTCCCGAACCTCACAGAACAACAGAAAAAGCAATTAGAACAACTGCAGTATCTTTATACCGACTGGAATGATAAAATTAATGTCATCTCCAGAAAAGATATAGGTAACCTGTATCTGCACCATGTTTTACATTCAATTGCAATTGCTAAATATATTCATTTTACATCAGGAAGTATGGTGATGGATGTTGGCACGGGCGGAGGCTTCCCCGGAATACCATTAGCAATACTTTTTCCGGAAGTAGAGTTTCTACTGTTGGATAGTATTGGTAAAAAGATAAAAGTTGCCGATAATATTGCTGAAACAATTGGACTTAACAATGTTGAAGTAATACACTCGAGGGTTGAAAATGAGAAACGTAAATTTCATTTTATAGTTAGCCGTGCAGTTATGCCTTTACCAAATCTTGTGAGGATGTCAAGAAAAAACATTTCGAAAGATCAAATAAACTCAATCCCAAATGGCATAATCTGTTTAAAGGGTGGAGATCTTACATCGGAGATTGAACCATTCAAAAAAATTGCTGATCAGGTTCCTCTCACAAACTATTTTAATGAACCATTCTTTGAAACTAAAAAGTTGGTATATATCCCGATAAACTAAACGAATTATGGAAATAAAAACATTTGAATTCAATCCATTGGGTGTTAACTGTTATGTGCTCTCGGACGAAACTGGTGAGTGCGTAATTATTGATGCTGCATGTTATTATCCAGATGAAAAAGCTTTACTAATAAACTATATTATAGAGAATGACTTGGTAGTTAAGCACCTGTTGAATACTCATTTACATTTTGATCATATTTTTGGAGTAAATGATCTTTCATCTTATTTTGGGTTGATTCTAGAATCTCACGATGGAGATGAAATTCTGCTAGATAATGTAAAAGCTCAAATGAAATTATTTGGTATACCAGATAATGATGAAGAATATGTACCTGAAATAGGTAAAACATTACATGAAGGTGATGAGATTTATTTTGGTAATCAGACTCTAAAGGTCTTACATATTCCGGGGCACTCCCCAGGTAGCATAGTTTTCTATAATATGTCTAAAGGCAATGTTTTTAGTGGTGATGTTCTTTTTAGGGGAAGCATTGGCCGTACAGATCTTATTGGAGGTAATTTTGAAGATTTGGTGGATGGAATTCAAACTAAGTTGTTTATAATGCCAGATGAGACAAGGGTTTATCCAGGACACGGACCTACAACTACTATTGGATATGAAAAAAAGAATAACCCATTTGTAGGTACTGATAGATAGACAATTAATTGGAGATAAGAAATAGAACAAATAGGAATATATATATAGTTCATTATGATTAAATTGGAACAATTTAAAAACCGACATATTGGTGTAAATGAAGTTGAAAAACAGAAGATGCTTGAAACATTAGGTCTTTCTAATATCGATGAGTTGATTAGTCAGACTATACCCTCAAATATTCGCTTAACAGAATCTCTATCTTTGCCTGATGCTTTATCAGAACAGGAGTATGCGGAAGAGATTTCGAATATAGCATCGAAAAATAAAGTGTTTGCATCATATATTGGTATGGGATGGTATGATACAGTTACCCCTGCTGCTATTTACAGAAATGTGTTCGAAAATCCAGTTTGGTATACTTCATATACCCCTTATCAGGCTGAAATTTCTCAAGGTCGACTTGAAGCTCTTCTTAATTTTCAAACTATCATAAGTGATCTTACTGCACTGCCATTGGCAAATAGTTCGTTACTCGACGAAGCTAGTTCGGCAGCTGAAGCAGCCACTATGATGTATGGGCTTAGAAGTCGCGATCAGGTTAAAAATGGTGTTGAAACACTATTTGTAGATCATAATATATTTCCACAAACTCTTTCTGTTCTTAAAACACGCATGAGATATGTTGGGATAGAGGTTGTTGTGGGTGATTATAAAACAATATCTTTTGAGGATTCGTTTTTTGGTGCAATTATTCAATATCCAAATGGCGATGGCAGTGTGGAAGATTATCGCGGTTTTGTAGAAAAAGCACATGAAGCTGGATGTAAAGTTGCTGTTGCAACAGATTTAATGGCACTAGCTTTACTTACTCCTCCTGGAGAATGGGGTGCAGATATTGCTTTTGGTAGCAGTCAGAGATTTGGTGTTCCAATGTTTTATGGTGGACCATCTGCAGCATTTTTTGCTACAAAAGATGAATATAAAAGATCGATGCCCGGACGTATAATAGGTATTTCGAAAGATGCATATGGAAAAGAGGCATATCGTATGGCTCTGCAGACAAGGGAACAACATATTAAACGTGAAAAAGCAACATCTAATATCTGTACAGCCCAAGCATTATTAGCTACAATGGCTTCATTTTATGGTGTATATCATGGTCCAAATGGGTTGAAGAGGATTGCTCGTAGAATTCACTCAGTGGCGTCATATGTTAATGAGGAACTTAAAAAAATGGGCTTCAAACAGTTAAATGACAATTTTTTTGATACACTGAAGTTTAAACTTCCTGAAGGAATTAGTACAAATGATGTAAGAGGTAATGCCGAGCTGAGATCGGTAAACCTTCGCTATTTCGAAAAAGGAGAAATAGGAATTAGCATAGATGAAACAACAAACAAATTTCGTTTGCATGAGTTACTTGCTGTTTTTGCCATGACAGTTGGTAGTACTAAGGATTATATGATTGATGAACTTCAGGAAAAAACAAATTTAAAAGATTTTCAACAAAGAAAGTCTGATTTCCTTACTCATCCAACATTCAACAGCTATCACACTGAAACTGAACTGATGCGCTACATAAAACGTCTTGAACGTAAGGATATTTCACTTGCACACTCGATGATTTCACTGGGTTCGTGTACGATGAAATTGAATGCAGCATCTGAATTGCTACCTCTTGGTATGGCAAACTTACAAAGGATACATCCTTTTGCGCCAGAAGATCAGACTGAAGGTTACAAGCAGATAATTGATGAACTGGAAGAGATGCTTGCTGAGATTACAGGTTTTAGTGCAACTAGTCTGCAACCTAATTCGGGAGCAAATGGCGAATATGCAGGTTTAATTACTATTGCCAGTTATCTTGAGAGCAAAGGTGAAGGACATCGTAATATTGTTCTTATTCCAGCCTCTGCACATGGAACTAACCCGGCAAGTGCTGTACAGGCAGGATTTAAGCCTGTAACGGTAGCCTCAGATGCAAAGGGTAACGTTGACATGGAGGATCTTAAATTAAAGATTGAAAAATATAAAGACGATCTTGCCGCATTTATGATAACTTACCCTTCAACACATGGTATTTTTGAAGCTGGTATAGTTGATATGTGTAATTTAATACATGATGCGGGTGGTCAGGTATATATGGATGGTGCAAATATGAATGCTCAAGTGGGACACACTAATCCGGGTAAGATTGGAGCCGATGTTTGCCATCTTAATTTGCATAAAACATTTGCGATACCGCATGGTGGAGGTGGTCCAGGTGTTGGGCCAATTTGTGTTGCAGAGCACCTTGCCCCATACCTGCCAGGGCATCCGGTGTCAATGGCAAATGATAAAAACAGTGTTTCGGCTACAGCTTATGGAAGCGCGGGTGTACTTGAAATAACCTATGCATATATTAGAATGATGGGTGAAGTTGGACTAAAAGAGGCAACAGAGATAGCAATTTTGAGTGCAAATTATCTTGCAGAAAAACTTGATGATTCTTTTGGAATTCTATATAGAGGTGCGCAAGGTAGAGTGGGACACGAACTTATATTAGATTGTAGGGGTTTGAAAGATGTATCGGGTATTACTGAAACAGATATTGCAAAAAGACTTATAGATTATGGCTATCATGCTCCTACATTATCATTCCCTGTACATGGGACTCTTATGGTTGAACCAACCGAAAGTGAGAGTTTGGATGAACTGAATCGCTTTGTGGATACGATGATTCAGATACATGAGGAGATTATTGAAGTTTCTAGAGGTGAATTTACTCTAGAAGACAATGTTCTTGTTAATGCTCCACATCCTGAATATGAGATAGTTGCAGATGAATGGAAGCATAGTTACCCACGTAGCAAAGCTGCTTATCCGCTTCAGTTTGTAAAAGAGAATAAATTCTGGGTAAATGTTGCACGCGTTGATAATGCGTATGGCGACAGAAACTTGATTCCTACTCTGCAATAATTAATAGAGCTCGGGGATTTCTCCCTGCTCAAATATTACTAGTTGAGAGTTTGTGACGTCACGTTTAAATGAGTTTATAATATCTTGATTCACCTCGGTTAGCAGTACTTTAACACGGTTTTCCATAACATCGGGATATGCTCCTGCAAAATGGGTTAAAACCAAATGATCGTTGGGTATCGAATTGTTTACTAAAAACTCATCAATACTATCCATTACTCTGAGCATCTCTTTATATGAGTAACGAACGGATTCTAGTTTAAAATTATCAGTTTCAAGAGCTTCTTTTAGAAGCTCTTTTACATTCTCGGTGTTACTAGTTACGGCAATAACAAAAATACCGTTGTTATCGATAAATGAGCCCCCATAATAATCGGGATAAAGATCTGGATCTGATTCTCTTTCAATCCAATCTTCGCTGAAATGGTTCATTAGCTTATCATGTAACACTAATGAAAATTGGTTGTTCTGTTTAATAGAATTTACTTCACTAGTGCTGTCTCCTGTTGTATTACTGGTATCGTTTCTCTTTTGTTGGTTACACGAAAGTAAGCTTACAACTAATAGAGATATAAGAATGTAGTTTGTAGACTTCAACATATCAATTTCATTTAGATTAAAGCTATAACAGTTTTATTAAACCTTTTGTTTATATATTTAATTTTATCTGTTTTGATACTTAGATCTGTATATTTATGTATTTTTGCCATACTAAACTGTATAACTAAGATTTGAATTATGCGAAAGAGTAACTTTAAAAGTGTATTAATAGTCTTATTTATCATTCTTATTGGGTGTGATAAAGGAGATTCTTTTGATAATGCTGCTCGTTTGCGTATCAAGCTCACGGATGCAGGATCGCTGGTTATTAAGGAGATGCATGTAGATATTAGAGAGATATCACTTTTTATAACTGATTCTGTAAATACCAATGATGAATGGATTTCATTAGAGTTTACAGGTGGTGAGTATAATTTGCTTAAACTGATGAATGGAAAAAGTGTTCAACTTATAGATCAATACTTCCCTTCGGATGTGAAAATAGAAAAGATGAGACTTCTGTTTGGTAATAATAATCGAATTATCACAAACACAGATAGTCTTATTCAATTACAGAAAGTACCTGAAATTGCTGATGGATTGGAATTTGAAATAAACAATGTGGAGCTAATGCCTAATGTAATTTCATATATTATAATTGATATTAATGCTGCATTATCGGTAACAGAATCTAATGGCAACTGGTTCTTGAATCCTGCTGCCAGAGCGTTTCAAGAGAATTGGGGAAGCTCAATAAGTGGATATGTAGCTCCTCTAGAAGCAAATCCCAGTATTGCTATTGTGAACGAAAAAAACGTCTTTTTTACAATTCCTGAACCGGATGGCATGTTTAAATTTATTGGACTAGAGGAGGGGCCATGGGAAATTCATATTATGCCACACCCTGAAAGTATGTATAAGGATACTATTTTTACTGATACTTTAGCTGCAGGTGAAAATAAAGTGCTTACACCTAAACCTATTAGACTTCAATTTGTAACACCAGAGGAGTAATATTTAATTTATTTTCACACCTAGAGCAATACAATGATAGCCTTCTTTGTTATCTTTGCATTAAGTATATAAATTTTGATTATTAAGAACAATAATAAACAAACAACAATCAACTCAGATGAAAAGATTCCATTTCGCGTTATTTTTAGCTGGTATGCTGGTATTAGGTGCTTCTTGTAAACCTAAACAGAGTGCTTATAAACAAGTATACGAAGCAGCAAAAGAGAGAGAGATTCAACAATCTGCATCACAACCTACCACTGTGGTTAAAGATGCCAGCCCACTACCCCCGGTAGAGGTGTCGGTAAGAAAAGAAAAAGTGGAGCCGGTTTATTCTACCGATGCAGCGGGATTAAAAAGATTTAACGTGGTAATTGCATCACTTAGTGTTAAGATAAATGCTGAATCACTTAAAAGTCGTATGGAAAACGAAGGCCATAAGGTTATTCTTGCTGAAAATGAACAGGGTATGTATAGAGTAATTGTTGCTAGCTATGATGATAAGAATCAAGCGGCTGCAAAACGTGAAGAGATATATAGGACATATTCAGCTAAGGGTGACACTGAGTACCTTAGAAGAAATTATGGGGTTCCTTTCAATGATCTTTGGATTTTGGAAAGAGAATTTTAATTCGATTTCAAAAAAAGTTGAATAAATATACACCTTAAGTTTTAGGGAGAAAAAGCTGTCCATTAAAGTTAATGAGACAGCTTTTTTAATAGATGAAGTTATGAAAGTTCAATTTCTTGGAACTGGTACATCCACAGGAGTACCACAAATTGGCTGCAGATGCGAAGTTTGCAATTCAAATGATTTTAGAGACAAACGATTAAGATCGTCTGTGAGAATAGAAGTGGATGGAAAAGTATTATTAATAGATTGTACACCCGATTTCAGACAGCAGATGATGAATATTCCTTTTGTGAAAATTGATGGTATTCTTTTTACACATGAGCATTATGACCATGTAGGAGGAATTGATGATTTGCGCCCATTTTCGAGTTTCGGTCCTGTTGAACTATATATGGAACACCATCTGGAGCAAGCAGTAAGAGAACGTATGCCATATTGTTTTGCTACACTAAAATATAAAGGAGTTCCTGATTTAAGGGTTAAAAAGATTAATGATAAGAGTAAATTTCTTGTTGAGGATATCTCTATAACCCCAATTCGTGTAATGCATTTCAAACTTCCAATTTTAGGGTTTAGAATTTATGACTTTGCTTACCTTACAGATGTAAAGTCGATTCCAGAAGATCAGATAAGCAAGCTACGTAACCTGGATACTCTGGTTATTAGTGCTCTTCGCAGAAAAGAACATATTTCGCATCAAACTCTTGAGGATGCTTTGAGAGTATCAGATAAATTAAATCCTAAGAAAGCCTACTTTTCGCACATGAGTCATGAAATGGGACTTCATGCTGAAATTGAAAAGGAATTGCCTCCAAATAGATATTTTGCATACGATGGATTAGAGATTGAGGTTTTTTAACCATACAGGATGCATCGTTTAGGTATAAAATTCATCTTAATAGTATAAATTATCTATTGATTCGTATATTTGTGATGCTTAATTCATAAGTATCGAGTGAATTAAACTATTTATCACTAAATTAGTCAGAATTAGAGATAGATAAAATATTTAAAACAACAATAAAAAAAGGGAGAGACTATGAAAACTAAAAAAATTCTACTCACGGTTTTATTGGTCACTATGCCTCTGCTAATTTTTGCCCAGGAGTGGGATGATATTTATGCAGATCCTTCCCGCAACGAAACTGTAACAATAAGAAAGAAAAATGACCTTGAGCCACAGAAGAAAAAAGTGGTTATTGTACAGGGAGATGTATCAAACATGGAAGTTGTGGCTAATGATAGAGACCTAGACGAATACAATCGCCGTGGCAATACAAATGAGTCGTTGCAAAATGATAGTGATAATCAATTAAATGATTATGACGAGTATGAGTATACCGACAGAATTGTTCGTTTCCACGACCCCGAATCGAGTATCAGAATTACTGGTGCAGATGAGGTGATTATATATGTGGGTGACAACATATATGAAGGTTATAACAATAGAGGTTGGAACAACAGTTTTTATTATGGTTCGGGATGGGGGTCTTTTTACCCTTGGTACGATCCTTGGTATTACGGTGGTTGGTACAGCCCATGGTCTTACAGTAGATGGTATGACCCATGGTATTATGGATATGGTGGTTGGTATGGAGGCTGGAGCAGATGGAACAGTCCTTGGTATTACAGCCGTTGGCATTCTCCTTGGTATTATGGATATGGAGGCATGTATGACCCTTGGTACTATGGTGGATATTACGGTTACGGCGGCGGTTATAGCCATGGTTTTTACGATGGGTATTACAGTAGCCTAACAAATAACCGTTCTGGCAGAAGTTCTGGAACTTATCGTACTAGCTCTGCAAACAGAACAGCTAGCAGTGCAGCACTATCTGGAAGAACTACTACATCTGGAAGAACTACTTCAAGTGGAACTAGAAGTGCTTTAACTGGAAGAACTTCAACCTCAAATACACGTAATGCGATTTCAGGCAGAAGTACAACAACTACTCCTAGAACAAGAATTATAGATAATACTGGCAGAACATACGATTCAAGAACAGGTAGAATTATTGAACGTACAGGAACAACTACAAGATCTCGTTCAATAAATAACACTACACAGCCAAATCGTTCGGGAAGCAGTTCTACTTATCAAAGAAGTACTACAACTACTCCATCAAGAAATAGTTCAATAAATCAGAGAAGTAGCACACCAAGTAGAAATATTACTACTCCTACAAGGACTACAACTACAAACAGAAGTTCAACTTTCTCTACACCAAGTAGAAGTTCATCAAGCTCAAGCGGTTCAGTTGGAAGTAGCAGCAGAAGCTCTGGCTCAAGCAGTAGTGGACGCTCAAGTAGTGGAAGAAGATAATACTTATACAGATTATTTAATATTTAATTATATGAAAAAAATCACATACTTACTTGCCTTTATGCTTACGCTCTCAATGACATTAGTTGCACAAGGAGAGGTAGATGCCTTAAGATTTTCAAGAGAAGATCTATATGGTACCGCTCGGGCAATGTCTATGGGAGGAGCATTTGGTGCATTGGGGGGTGATATGACGGGTGTTAGCATAAATCCTGCAGGTATAGCTGTTTACAGAAGCTCGGAGGTTGTGGGAACACTTAATTTATCGAGAGTGGGTTCATCCGTAGGTGACTATGATGCTAACAAAACTAGATTCGAGTTAGATAATCTAGGATTTGTAGGTTACTTCCCTCTAAGAAACGATGTAACACCTTTAATCAATTTTGGATTTTCATTTAATAAGCTGAAATCATTCGATAAAAATATTGATGCAGTTGGCTCTCCGGCTAGCTCAATGATAGAATATATTGCAGATAGAAGCGCTGGTGTTAATCCAACTAGTTTGGAAATGGGAGATAATCTTCCAGATCCTTTTGAGTCGCAACCATGGTTATCGGTTCTGGGATTTAATTCTTATCTTATTAATGACCATCAGGATAACCAGGGTTATTATTATACTCCACTGAACACAGGAAATGCTCTTATTGGAAATGAGATAAAGACTCGTGAAAGGGGTTATATCGATAATTATGATTTCACAGTTGGAACAACAATAAATAATGTATTAAACCTGGGTCTTTCATTGTCGATAAAGGATATTTCTTATAGTGTGACATCTGACTATTGGGAAGATTACGCTGATGGGAATTATAGGTTAACTAACTGGATTACAGCGAGTGGGGCAGGGGTTAGCGCTAAATTTGGTGCAATATACCGACCAGTTCATGAGATTAGAATTGGTTTTGCTTATCATACTCCTACTTATTATGCTTTAAATGAAACTTTTGAAGCTGAACTTGAGGACGATATGGGAGCTTACGTAACTGAGCCAAACTACGAGCCCGGAACAACATACTCAAAACGTTTTTCTAACGAATATGATCTGAGATCTCCCGGCAAAATTGTTGCTAGTGCTGCAACGGTTTTAGGTGGTAGATTTATTGCAAGCATCGACTATGAATTGGTCAATTACAGCAAAATGAAATTGAAGTCTCCACAAAATTCTTTTGCCAATGACAACTGGTATGAATTTGATAACGATTATATTTCCACTGATTTTAACAGTGTATCAACTGTAAAGATTGGTACTGAATATAGATTTTCACCAAAGTTTTACGGTAGATTAGGCTATGCATGGATGCAGAATCCTTATGATGTAGATTTCAAGGAAGCAGGTAACGCAGCTGTGGCTGGTTCAAATACAATACATAGAATTGAGGGTGATGCAAATTATTTCACTGGGGGGCTAGGTTATAGATTTAATCATAATTTCTTTTTAGATTTTGCTTTGGTTTACAAAACACAGACCGATGATTTGTATCCTTTCCCCAACTTATATTCCAATAGTGGAGGGACACCTGTTATTGATGCAAATCCTTTTGAGCTCAACAACAATTCATTCAGAGGGTTAGTTACATTAGGTTATAAGTTTTAAATAATTATTCTATTCAATTTATATGGCCGGGAATTAGTTCCCGGCTTTCTTTTTATTATTTACAGCAAAATGAATTAACTTTGTAAAATAATTAGAACACATATATAAATATTTTCAACTATGACTCAAGAAAAGGGTTATTTATTTAATGGCAACAGAAAAAAAGTAACTACCAGCAAATTGCTCGAAATGAAACAGGCTGGTGAAAAAATATCTATGTTAACCGCATACGACTATTCAATGGCAACAGTGATTGATAGGGCAGGTATGGATATTATTCTTGTTGGTGATTCTGCATCTAACGTGATGGTTGGAAATAATACAACACTTCCAATGACCGTAGATCAGATGATTTATCATGGTAAATCTGTTATGAACGGTGTAGAAAAAGCGTTGGTTGTTGTGGACATGCCTTTTGGAAGTTATCACGCTAGTCCGGCCGAAGCTGTTAATAATGCAGTTAAGATAATGAGAGAAACAGAAGCAGACTGCCTTAAATTAGAGGGCGGAATTGAAATCATTGAATCGGTAAAAGCTATTCTAGCTGCTGGTATTCCAATAATGGGGCATCTTGGACTTATGCCACAGTCGATAAATAAATATGGCTCTTTTGGTTTGAGAGCTAAGGATGATGCTGAGGCACAAAAACTTATTGAAGATGCTAAGTTACTTGAAGAGGTTGGTTGTTGCTCAGTAGTTATTGAAAAGATTCCTGCAGAGCTAGCTGCGAAAGTAACTAATGAGCTAACAATTCCAACAATCGGAATAGGAGCTGGACCATTTGTTGATGGACAAGTTTTGGTGATGCATGACATGCTGGGGCTTAATAAAGGCTTCTCGCCTAAATTCCTTCGTCGCTACGCCAATTTATACGATATTATAACTGAGGCTGTACAAAGCTATATTAACGACGTTAAATCGTCTGATTTTCCTTCAAGTGATGAAAGTTATTAGTTAGTAAGAATTTTATTATTTTAGTTTTCTTGATATAACAACTTTTGATTCATAATCACGAAACTAAAGGTCTTTATAGTTAGGAATTTCAGTTAAGTATTCAAATGATTGTTTTTTGTAGTCCATTTTACAACAATAATGGCTAATACCGTTTGAAACAACAATGTATTGCACCTTAAGAACTGTATTATAACGAACTACTTGATCAAATACATCTTGAGTAATTGAGACATTTGACTCTTTATATTCTATAATCATCAAAGGATCAAGTTGATGGTTATATACTACGGTATCACATCTTCGGATTTGGGAATTTAGTTTAATACCTGCTTCATTTGCCATAAGTGAAGTAGGATATTCTTTATCACTTATAAGCCAATTAACAAAATGTTGACGCACCCATTCCTCTGGTGTAAGCGCAACATATTTACGACGCAGAGAATCGTAAATCTCCATTATGGAACCATTTTTTCTTATTTTTGCATCGTATGATGGCAAGTTTAACGAGTACATATTGTATCTTTGTTTGCAAGGTGAGCTGTAATAGCAACAAAAATAGATCTTTTTTATGAGAACGAAACAGGAAATTGTGGAGAATTGGCTGCCACGTTATACCAAAAGAGCATTAGAGAATTTTACAAAATATATTTTACTTACCAACTTTCAAAAGTATGTAGAAATATTTGCAGATCATTTTGATGTGCCTATAGTAGGTGCAGATGCCAATATGCCAAATGCTTCATCAAACGGTATAACAATTATAAACTTTGGAATGGGGAGTGCAAATGCAGCAACAGTGATGGATTTACTAAGTGCTGTATCTCCAACAGCTGTACTTTTTCTCGGAAAATGTGGAGGACTAAAAGCATCAAGTGATTTAGGTGATTATATTTTGCCAATTGCAGGCATTAGGGGTGAAGGCACATCAAACGATTATTTTCCACCTGAAGTACCATCGCTTCCTGCTTTCAATATACTGAGGGCTGTTTCCTCTAATATAAGAGACTTTGGACGTGACTACTGGACTGGCACTGTATACACTACCAATCGTCGTGTATGGGAATATGATGATGAGTTCAAGAGCTACTTAAGGCTTATAAGAGTGTTAGCTGTGGATATGGAAACTGCAACTCTTTTTACTTGTGGATTTGCAAATCATATTTCAACTGGAGCTCTTCTTTTAGTATCTGATCAACCTCTTATTTCTACAGGTGTAAAAACTGAAGAAAGTGATAAATTAGTTACCGAGAAGTTTGTTGAGGAACACGTTAAGATTGGTATTAAATCTCTTTCTTCAATTATAAATAACAGTTCAACCATAAAACACCTAAGATTCGATTGGTAATAGTTTATGGCAGCAAAATCTACTAAATCCGACTTCGATAGCATTCGCACTGATATTTTAAACAAAAGGTTCTTGCCCGTTTATCTTTTTATGGGTGAAGAATCTTACTTTATAGATGAACTAACTGATATAATTATTGATAATGTTCTTACTGAAAGTGAAAAGGATTTTAATTTACTCACATTCTATGGAATTGATTCTGATGTAAACGAAATAATTGCTGCTGCACGCCGTTTTCCTATGATGGCTGAATATCAATTAATCATAGTAAAAGAGGCACAGAATCTAGATAAATTTGAACTATTGGATTCATATTTAAAAAATCCATCTTCTAAAACCATTCTAGTCTTGAGTTACAAGCATGGTACTGTTGATAGACGAAAGGCTGTAATAAAAAAAATTGCAAATCTAGGTGTTGTATTTGAATCTAAAAAGTTGTATGATAATCAAATTCCAGGATTTATAACTTCATATCTTAAAGGAAAAGAAATTGGAATAGATGTAAAGTCGGCCCATATGCTTGCAGAGTTTGTGGGTAATGATATTAGTAAGCTTATTCCAGAGTTACAAAAGCTAGAGGTGTCTCTACCTGATCCCCCTTCTCAGAGACGTATTACAGCTGATTTAATAGAGAAAAACGTAGGAATAAGTAAGGAGTATAATAATTTTGAGTTAATAAATGCCATTGCGGCGAAAGATATATATGCTGCGAATAGAATAGTTAATTACTTAAGCAAGAATTCAAAAAACAATCCAATAATGAGTACAATAGCAGTTCTATTCAATTACTTCAGTAATCTACTAGAATGCTTTTGGCTGACTAGGAAAGATGAACAGAGTGTAATGAACGCTCTGAATTTAAGATCTAGTTTTTTTGCTAGAGATTATATGAATGGATTGAGAAATTACAATGCAAATAAAGTAATAAATATTATTTCAGAACTCAGAACAGTAGATTCTCGCTCAAAAGGTGTAGACAACATTTCTGCTACTCAGGGAGAGTTATTAAAAGAACTGATTTATAAGATACTCCACTAGAGTAATAATCATTCTCAGGCTTCCTTAAACTGCTTAAACAATCAATTGTTGAGCCAATTAATAATTTTATCACTCATAGGACTTTCTTTTGGCATAACCACATCCACCAAATGTCCTTCTTCATCAACCATAAACTTTTGAAAGTTCCATGTAACTTTTTGATCTATTTTTCCATTTTCTGACTTGTTTGTCAACCATTTATACAAGGGCGACTGGTCTTTTCCTTTGACACTTATCTTATCCATCATTGGAAATGTAACTCCATAGTTTATTGAGCAAAATTCCATAATCTCACTATTAGTGCCAGGTTCTTGGCCCATAAAATTATTTGCAGGGAAACCAATTACCACAAAATCCTTATTTTTGTACTTATCGTAAAGTGCTTGAAGATCCTCATATTGTGGTGTTAAACCGCATTTTGATGCCACATTAACTACTAGTACCTTTTTTCCTTTAAGCGTAGCTAAATCAAACTCTTTTCCGTTAATATCTTTCACTACAAAATCGTGTAGTGTCTTTAAAGTATGCATATTGTTGTTATTTTGTTCCTTATTAGTATTTTGTCCATTACATTGAATAGAAATCATTATTAACAGTAAAAACAGCGAGTATCTAATAATTTGTTTCATTTGATTTAATATAATAAATACATATTGGTTCTATATTTTAATGTCTCTACACTTAAACAGAATCAAGAGGTAATCTGTTCACCAAAATATATTGTATTCTAAGAGAGTTAACTATAAACTGAAAAATATTTGATACCTAATCTAATAAAACAGATAATAAATTACTTATGTATAATTTGCTTTTGTGAATATTATCTAATATTTATTCAAAAGAATCAATCAAATGTTTACATATGTACAATACAACAGCGCTCAAATGTAAACTATTTGAAGCGTTACAAATGTATATTGTATATTTGTGTACAAAACTATCATACATTATATTTTGTAAATATGCTCATTAACATTTATGCAAGTGATATATATACAGTGATTAAAACAATATGTAACAGCAACATATTCTTATTATATTTAGTATTAAATTATATTTAATCAATTAGACCAGATCAATGTCAGGTTAATGGTTAAAATAAATGATTTCTTCAAATATATACATCTAAATATCAACATAATATACTTAATATATAAATATTTAATTTACATCGGATTCTTTATGATTACAATTGTTTATGTGTATTTGTTTACACAAGTAAAATATTTAAATACAAATGTATCCTACATTTCTAAACTGTGTTGGTTTTCATTTGTAAATAATATGTATTACATTTGTGTTTGCACTTTTAAAATGATTAACAATTACATAAGTATAACTATTCCTAAAAATAAATGATATGAAAGACCGAATACGGCTTATCATGGAAAAAGAGAACCTTACTCCTGCAAAATTTGCTGACAGATTAGAGATTAATAGAGCGGTTATATCTCATATATTAAATGGAAGAAATAATCCTAGTCTTGATGTTGTAACAAAAATTTTAGAGTTAATGGATTTTATAAATCCTGAATGGCTAATTAAAGGAAGTGGTAATATGTACAAAAACGATGTTGATATAGAATCAAGCCGAAAAGAACCGGACTTATTTCTTCAAGAGCACGAAAATTACGACCAAAGGACAGAGAAACTTGTGCAGAGCCAGGGTTTGGACTTTAAGGAGACTATAAATGAACATCAAACTTCTGATAATAAAGATCTTGGATCAGAGAGAAAGTGTGTTAGAAAAATCACTCAAATAATTATTTATTACAACGACAACACTTTTGAGAAGTTTACTCCCTAAAATGAGACTTTGTTTCTAATAATAAATGAATAATATTAAAAAAATGAAAACTGTACATTAAATGTTGTCCTATTTAATATCTTTGATTTATAGATAAATACTCAAGTCACATCAATATTACTTGAATTTGCTTATATGTAAAAAAAGATCTTAATATGCCCGAACCAATTTCTGCACCTAAGCCAACGTTACGATTAATAGATGCAATAGTATTGATTATTGGAATTGTTGTAGGTGCAGGAATATATAGGGCACCATCGGTAGTAGCATCTAACACACCTACAGAGTATTGGTTTTTGGGAGTTTGGGTATTAGGTGGAATTATTTCAATAGTTGGAGTCCTATGTTATTCAGAATTGAGTTCATCATTTCCAAATGCAGGTGGCGACTATCATTTTCTAAAATTGGCTTTTGGTAAAAGATTTTCCTTCTTATATGCTTGGTCGCGTATTACGGTGACTCAAACTGGTTCAATTGCCATACTAGCTTACATTGCCGGAGATTACCTAAATCAACTCTTTCCAATTGGAGAATTCTCATCTACTTATTATGCGCTTATTATTATCATTGTACTTTCTCTATTCAATATTTCAGGGATACAATTTGGTACAGGATTACAAAAGCTTTTAATTTCTCTGCTGTTTATAGGAATACTTATAATAGTATTAACAGGTTTACTGGCTGATTCATCTGCTAACATCTCTACCAGTGAAAATCAATCAATATTTAACTCTTCGTCTGCAGCATCTATAAGTCTTGCCTTAATATTTGTATTACTAACCTTTGGAGGCTGGAACGAAGCTGCTTATGTCTCTTCTGAGTTAAAGAGTGGAAGCAGAAAAATGACCTTTGTTTTAATAGCAAGTATACTAATTATAACTTCACTATATTTATTAATAAATATATCTTTTCTACGAGTTTTAGGTTTGGAAGGTATAGCTAATTCAGAAGCTGTAGGAGTTGATATGATGAGTGCAACCCTTGGTGATAGAGGAGTTGTTTTGATAGGTCTTCTGGTTACCATATCTGCGTTAACCTCCTTAAATACAACTATCTTTACCGGAGCTAGATCGAATTATGCGTTAGGTAAAGATTTTAAAACATTATCATTTTTAGGTAAATGGAATGGAAAAAAATCAGCACCCATTAACTCATTAATATTACAGGGAATTATAGCCATCATTTTAGTAATATTTGGTGCGTTCGCAAGAAATGGTTTTGAATCTATGGTAGATTTCACAGCACCAGTTTTCTGGTTCTTTTTCCTTTTTACAGGTATTAGTCTTTTTATGCTTCGTAAAAAATATCCTGATGTTAAAAGACCATTTAAAGTGCCTTTTTATCCACTCACACCAATTCTTTTTTTAGGTTTCTGCGGTTACATGCTCTATTCAAGTTTAATTTATACGGGAATAGGCTCGCTAGTAAGTGCTGCAGTCTTATTAGCAGGTTGGTTATTCTCTTTGCTATTCAGCAGTAAGAAAAGACCAGAAAAGAGTAAAATAATTTGATTTATTTTAAACTATATAAAGCAATCATCTGTTTATCAATAGTATTATCATTAAGGCATAAGCCATATAACATTATAAAAGCATTAAATATGAATCAGTTTAATTTCACTTTAATTCTGTTATTCCTAATAGGCAGTTTACATTTAAATGCACAACAGGTCGTTTTGGATGTACCTTATGTGCCAACTCCTCAGAAAGTTGTAGATGGAATGTTGAAATTGGCAGACGTGAAAAAAGGTGATGTAGTGTATGATTTGGGATGTGGTGATGGACGTATTGTTATAACAGCAGCAAAAGAATATGGTGCCACAGGAATTGGGGTTGACTTAAATCCGGATAGAATAGAGGAAGCAAACGCAAATGCAGAAGAAGCTAAAGTAGAAGGTAAAGTAACATTCCACGAAGGAGATCTCTTTAAATTCGACTTTAGTAAAGCCGATGTTTTAACGTTATACCTGCTACCCGACGTTAATCTGAAGCTAAGACCTAAAATTCAATCTGAAATGAAGCCAGGTAGCCGCATAGTTTCACATGCCTTTGATATGGGTGATTGGGAGCCAGATAAAAAGATTAAAGTAGACGGAAAAACTATATATCTCTGGATTATACCCGAGAAACAATAAAAATTATCCACTTAATCACACAAGATTGCTGAACTAAAAATATTGATGTACTTTTGTATTCAATAATGAATATTGCAAAATGATGAAGGTACACGATTTTATAGTTCAATCTAATGAAATTCTAAACGTCCGGAATAATTTAATTAAAGTCTCACCAGCAAAAAAAGAAGCCTTACCAGAGATGTTTCCGGGACAGTTTGTTCAGATCTTGGTTGATAATTCTCCTGAGGTATTCTTAAGGAGACCTATTTCTATAAATTTTATTCACAAAAAAAAGAATGAGATATGGCTGTTGATACAGCGTGTAGGAGAAGGTACCCGTAAAATTTGCAAACTTAAACCAGGAGAAATAATCAATCTTATCTATCCTCTGGGGAACTCATTTACAATACCAAGTAAGAAAGGGAACTATTTACTTATAGGTGGTGGTGTTGGAACTGCTCCTATGCTATTCTTGGGTAAAAAGATGAAAGATAATGGGATAAAACCCGACTTTCTGCTAGGAGGAAGATCTGCCTCAGATATTCTTCAGCAAGCTGACTTCGAGAAATATGGAACACTATACTGTACAACAGAAGATGGTACCTTAGGTGAGCAAGGATATGTTATTGACCATTCGATACTCAAGGATAAAAAGTACGACTATATTTTTACATGTGGACCAAAGCCAATGATGGTTGCAGTTGCTCAATATGCAAATAATAATGAAATTGAGTGTGAGGTATCTCTCGAAAACCTTATGGCATGTGGTTTTGGTGCATGCTTATGCTGTACAGAGAAAACAGTAAGAGGAAATGTATGTAGTTGCACAGAAGGACCGGTATTCAATATTAAGGAATTGACATGGCTAGATTAAATGTAGAAATAGGAGATTTAAAACTGAAAAATCCAGTTACAACTGCATCGGGAACTTTCGGTTACGGAACAGAATACAAAGATTTTATCGATTTAGGAAGGCTTGGGGGTATATTTGTAAAAGGTACAACCGTTGAGCCACGACAGGGTAACAATTATCCCAGAATGGCTGAAACACCTTCAGGAATGCTTAATTCAGTTGGGCTTCAGAACAAAGGTGTCGACTATTTTGTGGAGCATCTTTATCCAATTATAAAAGAGTATGACACAAATATAATTGTAAATGTATCAGGCTCAACTTTAGAAGACTATATTTTATGCTCAGAAAAACTTGCCAACCTAGATAAGATGCCAGCAATTGAACTGAATATATCTTGCCCAAATGTAAAAGAGGGAGGTATGGCCTTTGGTGTTTCTTGTGAATCAGCAGCCAATGTAACTCGTGCTGTTAGAAAGGTATTCCCAAAAACACTTATAGTAAAACTATCTCCAAACGTAACTAATATTGCGGATATAGCCAGAGCAGTTGAAAATGAAGGCGCAGACTCTGTATCGCTTGTAAACACCTTTTTAGGAATGGCTATAGATATAGATAAAAGAAAACCAAAACTCTCAACAGTCACAGGAGGACTCTCTGGTCCATGTATTAAGCCTATTGCAGTTAGAATGGTTTGGGAAGTATTCAATGCAGTAAAAATTCCTATAATCGGAATGGGTGGAATAAGCAATTGGCAAGATGCTATCGAATTTATTCTTGCAGGTGCTCGCGCAATTCAAGTTGGGACCTATAATTTCATTGATCCTACAGTATCTGTAAAAATTGTAGAAGGTATTAACGAGTATCTCGATAGACATAACATCGAGTCTGTTGATGACTTGGTAGGTCAAATACTCTAATTGATTACTATTTTGCTAATTAGAATAATATCTGATTTATATTCAACAATAATAGTATCATTTTGTAATATTTACCAGCTTTATTTTTGACAAAAAGGAAATATATATTACCTTTGTTAGTCAAAAAATAAAGAAAAGTTTCTGAATGAGCACACAGGTTATGCCAAATTTATACATCCCTCAAGATTATAAGCCTCTTTTAAGTCTAGAACAAACTGAGCTAGGAATTAAAAACATCAAAGATTTTTTTCAAATTAATCTTTCGTCCGAACTTAGATTACGAAGAGTAACTGCACCACTATTTGTTGAGAGTGGAACTGGAATAAACGACGATTTAAATGGAATAGAGCGGCCTGTTCGTTTCCCCATAAAAGATCTTGGTGATAAAAGTGCAGAAATTGTACATTCGTTAGCCAAATGGAAACGCTTAACACTTGCCGACTACGAAATTGAAAAAGGATTTGGTATTTATACAGATATGAATGCAATTCGTGCTGATGAAGAGCTCGATAACACTCATTCGTTATATGTAGATCAATGGGATTGGGAATTGGTAATTGGTGAAAATGACCGAACTATTTCATACCTAAAACAAATAGTAAAGCGCATATATGCCGCAATGCTTCGTACAGAATACTTGGTTTACGAACTTTTTCCTATTATAAAGCCACAACTACCCGGAGAAATTACATTCATTCATGCCGAAGAACTTTTACAGAGATACCCCGGAATGAATGATAAACAAAGAGAAGATGCGATCACCAAAGAGTTTGGTGCTGTATTTGTTATGGGCATAGGCTCCCCACTTTCAAACGGCTTGCCCCACGATGGACGTGCCCCAGACTATGACGACTGGAGCAGTATAAACGAAGAAGGTTTTAACGGACTAAATGGAGACCTTCTAGTTTGGAATCCTGTTTTAAATAAAGCAGTTGAACTCTCATCAATGGGAATTAGGGTAAACTCTGAATCGCTGTTAAGACAAATAAAGTCGCTTGGTCAGGAACAACGTCTGTCTCTTTACTTTCACAAACGACTAGTTAATAACGAATTACCACTTTCAATTGGTGGAGGTATAGGACAGTCACGTCTGTGTATGTTCTACTTACGCAAAGCACATATAGGTGAAATTCAATCTAGTATTTGGCCACTAGAAATGAAAGAGAAAGCCAAAAAAAATGGAATATTTCTAATTTGAGTCATAGTATACCCTAAAATAATTTTATTATTCATATTTAGCCTATCGTTGAAAATTTTTATCTTTAAGAATATTATATCATGGAAGTTAAGATTGAAGAAGGATGGAAATCTCAATTAATTAACGAGTTTGATAAACCATATTTTAAAGAATTAGTACAATTTGTAAAAGAAGAATATAGATCAAAAACTATATATCCTCCTGCAAAACTGATATTCAATGCTTTCAACAGCACCCCTTTTAATAATGTAAAAGTTGTAATTGTAGGGCAAGATCCATACCATCAACCCCATCAAGCGCACGGTTTATGCTTCTCGGTAAACGATGGAATAAAAATTCCACCATCATTGGTAAATATTTATAAAGAGATCAATCTTGACTTAGGTACTCCTATAGCCACCTCTGGTAATCTAGAGCGATGGGCTAAGCAAGGTGTTTTGCTTCTCAATGCTACACTAACAGTGAGCGCCGGATTGGCCGGATCGCATCAGGGAAAGGGATGGGAGCAATTTACTGATAGAGTAATAGAATCACTTTCCATAAATGGTAATAATTTAGTATTTATGCTATGGGGATCTTATGCACAAAAGAAAGGTGCATCTATAGACCAAACTAAACACCTAGTACTTACATCACCACATCCATCACCTCTCTCGGCATACAGAGGTTTTTTCGGGAATAAACATTTCAGCAGAGCAAATGAATATCTTGTATTAAAAGGAAAAAGCCCCATAGAGTGGTAATACCAAAACTATAGGACTTAATATATAATTGTATATAACAGAACGATTTATTTAAAGAAATCGCCTAAATAATATAAATTTCAATTTATCCAACACTACCTTCTAATGAAATCTGAAGTAGTTTTTGAGCTTCAACAGCAAACTCCATAGGTAGCTTGTTTACCACCTCTTTCACATATCCATTAACAATCAGACCAATAGCCTCTTCTTCACCCAATCCTCGTTGGTTACAATAGAATATCTGATCTTCACTAATCTTTGAGGTAGTTGCCTCATGTTCTAACACTGCAGAAGGATGTTGTATATCTGTATATGGGAATGTATGTGCACCGCAATGATCTGTAAGCAATAAGCTATCACATTGAGAGTGGTTTCTTGCATTCTCTGCTTTCTTTGTAACTTTCACTAATCCTCTGTAGCTGTTCTGGCTACTACCTGCAGAAATACCTTTAGACACAATTCTACTACGAGTATTTTTACCAATATGTATCATTTTGGTACCAGTGTCTGCTTGCTGTAAGTTATTAGTAACAGCAACTGAGTAAAACTCACCTACCGAATTATCACCTGCCAAAATACAAGAAGGATATTTCCATGTAATTGCCGAACCAGTTTCTACCTGTGTCCACGAAATTTTAGAATTTACACCCTTACAAATACCACGTTTAGTAACGAAGTTATAAACACCACCAACACCATTTTTATCGCCGGGATACCAGTTCTGCACTGTTGAGTATTTAACTTCGGCATTATCCAAAGCTACAATCTCAACTATTGCTGCGTGAAGTTGATTCTCATCTCTCATGGGAGCTGTACAGCCTTCAAGATAACTTACATAAGAGCTATCATCTGCTACAATCAGAGTACGTTCAAATTGCCCCGTGTTAGCAGTATTAATACGGAAATAAGTAGATAATTCCATTGGACATCTTACACCCTTAGGGATATATACGAACGAGCCATCACTAAAAACTGCCGAGTTTAAAGCTCCAAAGAAATTATCTTTATAAGGAACAACAGTTCCAAGATATTTTTTTACTAAGTCGGGATGATGTTTAACAGCTTCACTAAAAGAGCAGAAAATAATTCCCTTTTCGGCAAGAACTTCTTTAAATGTAGTTTTAATAGAAACACTATCCATAACCGCATCCACAGCTACTCCAGTAAGCATCTTTTGCTCTTCCAATGGAATACCGAGTCTTTCAAAAGTTTTCAATAACTCGGGATCAACCTCATCAAGACTTTCAAGCGTCTTCTTTTTAGATGGATCGGCATAGTATATCATATCCTGATAATCGATAGGAGGAATGTTTAAATGGGCCCAATCGGGCATCTCCATTGTCATCCAATGACGATAAGACTTAAGACGAAACTCAAGCAACCACTCGGGTTCTTCTTTTTGTTTCGATATATGGCGAATAACATCTTCATCTAACCCTTTATCAATCACATATGTCTCCACATCAGTGGTAAAACCATATTTGTAATCTTGTGAGGTTACTTCAGATAATATTTGATCTTGATCTAACTCTTGCATAATTTAATCTATTTAAAAAAGGTTCGCATGACAAATACTAACAACCATTCGATAGCTTTTGTTTATACAAATATACTGCTTTTTCTTAAATTACTTAAACCTGCTATGTTATACTGTTTAGTTATAAAGTTTTAATTAGTTAAATAACAGCAAGTTCAAATTAAAAGCTACAAATTTTGATACTCCTTTAAAGCCTATCAATTGAACAAATCAATTACATTTAATGTTAAAAGATAGAATTACAAATAAAATACAAATAAATATGAAAAAAGTAATTTTGCTTTCAATAGCTTTAATAGCTAGCTTTGGCTTAATGGCACAGGCTCAATATAAGGTAGATCCTGCCCACACATCAATAAACTTTAAGGTTAAGCATAATGGAATAACCTTTGTAAATGGAAAGTTCGAAAAATTCGACGGAGGCATTATTGGAGATATAAATAATCTCGAGCAATCAAGAGTATTCTTTAACGTTGATGTAACAAGTATCAACACTAGTGTTGTTATGCGCGATGACCATTTGCGAAGTGCCGATTTCTTTGATGTTGAAAAATTTCCTACTATGACTTTCGAAAGTACTAGTATAGAGAAAGTAGATGGAGATAAATACAAACTAAACGGAAAGCTAAAGATAAAAGATGTTACTAAAGATGTTACATTTGATGTTAAATATGGTGGTATAGTAAAAGGAGATGATGGATCAGAAGTCATTGGCTTTACAGCAAAAAACAGCATAAACAGAGTCGATTATAATGTATCTTATGATCCCGATGCAGCTGTAATTGGCAAGGATGTGCATATTGTACTTTATCTTGAATTTAAGAAGGAATAATTTAAATTCAATTATAATATATTAGCCTAACACTGTTTGGGAATTAAAAAAAGAAAGTCGGTGATATTCCGACTTTCTTTTCTTTCTATTCGCCTAACAATAGAAATATATTTATATCAGTTATCTGAAAAATATCTTGTAATAATACCATCAGGTATAACTATATTATTAAGTTCACTATAAGGTACAGCCACATCAATAACCCCCATAGAGTATGGAGCAATCTCATACTGGTTATAAGAGTAATGAATTGCGCTGTCGCTTAACCAAAAGTTGTTGTTAGGCACAATATCTTCAATAGTAAAAAAACCTCTCATCAATAAAGAATCCGGAACTTCGGCATCATACTGCTTCATTAAGCTCTGTACTATTTTATCTTTCAATCTCTTATAATAATCAGGAACAAACAAATCCTCCTCTGATACAGTCACAAGTTGATTCAGGTCGATATTAGTATAAATGATGTTATAAGAACCATGTGCTCCCCCCTCATAATCACTGTATTCAACAGCATAACTTAAAATCGAATCATTTTGGAATAAGATTTTATTATTTGTATTCATATAATACCAGTACCATGAAGGAGTTTTCCCATCTAAACGCGCTTTATCTTCGTAGTAAAGATTAGACAAAGATTTATATCTCTCGCTATAATCACTTATGTATTGATCCATTGCCTCTTGCGGAGTCATAGAGTCATACAACATATCACCAAAGAATGTTCCTTTAAAAATTTGTTCAAGTCTTGCCAGACTCTCTGCATCGCGAAATTTTACAGGATAAACAAAAGAGACATTAACATCTGCAAATGGTAGAGTTGTATCATTCTCAACCAGAAGGGGAATATGCTGTTTAACAACTATGCTATCATATTCAATAAGCGAAGATTTACCACCTCTTCTGTTACCTTCACAAGAAACAAATATAGAAGTAGTAACTAACACTAATAGAGCTATGTTATAAAGACTGTTTGTTCTCATTATTTTACTTTGTATTATGCAATATTACTTCTTAATAGGTTATAACCACTCACAAAAATAAAGGTTTACTACTGAACCAACTGTTTAATAGCACCTAGTTCAGGGTAGAAATATACCTTTATTGGCTGTTTGTTATTCTCAAACATTCTTTTAACTAGTACATCTTTAGTTCCAAACTGAACCACATCAGCCTCTATATTCTTAACGACTCTGTTTTTGAACTCAATTGTAAGATCTGCCTTAGCAGGAATATTATATACTACACCTTCATTCAACTTAGCCTCTAAACGCTGTAATTCCTTTTCCGATAATTGTAATTCTACTTTAGGAGTCTTATTTATAAGGGATAAATAAATAGGTTCACCAGCAAGATTATCGACATCCACAGCACCTAATTTCTCTGAGAATCTAGCAATAACTTGTTTATCAATATTATTAGATTCTGGTATCACAACCACTGTTTTTGTGAAATACTCAGTTTTTAAAGTACCCGCAAACAATTCAGTCAGAGCTTTTTCCTGTCTGTCAATTTCACCCATAACAACATTATAAGCATTACCATCGGGTGGCATGCTTTCGGCTTCTCCAGCCAATATATCACTGCGACTTCTTCTCAAATCAAAAATTTGTCGTGCCACAAGTTCAGCCTGTTTTGCTGTTGAACCAGCCATAAGAGTCTCTTGAGAAAGATATCTGCGTGGGTTATCAGAGGGTGAAACACCTGTGGGTACGGAAATCTCGGCACTCTTCTCAATTTCCTGCTCTGCATTAATAGATACAATTAGTCCATCCTCTCTCAGAAAAACAAAAGGCTCAACACTCTTAGATCTGAACGCAACCATAAATGAGTTGTTTTTATCCGGAATACCTTTATTTACAACATTAATATCCTCAAGAGAATATTCAACTCTGTTTTCAATTACAGGGTTATCAACTGCAAGATATCTTTGTGCAAAAGTGTAAAAATCGCCTCTCTGAAAAGTACTTTTTTTAATGGTTAAGGTTATCTCAAAAGAAGTAATCGGGAGTGAATAAACCACTCCATAATCGTTGGCTTTAATTGCATTAACCCTAACAGTCTTCTGTGCCGATGCACATGAAGAAATTATAAGTAGCAACGTAAGGATATAGCTTTTTACTCTCATTTCATTAAATGTTTTTCTAATTAATATGCCGATTTAAACTGTTCTAAGAATCTAATATCGTTTTCTGAGAACATTCTTAAATCTTTTACCTGATATTTTAGGTTTGTAATACGCTCAATACCCATTCCAAGTGCATAACCGGAGTAAATCTTACTATCTATACCACAATTATCCAGCACATTAGGATCTACCATACCACATCCAAGAATCTCTACCCATCCAGTATGCTTACAAAATGGGCAACCTTTACCACCACAAATATTACAAGAAATATCCATTTCGGCACTAGGCTCTGTAAATGGAAAATATGATGGACGCAATCTAATCTTAGTTTCTTCTCCAAACATTTCTCTGGCAAAGAAAAGCAACGCTTGCTTCAGATCGGCAAACGATACATCCTTATCAACATAAAGAGCTTCAACCTGATGAAAAAAACAGTGAGCTCTATAAGATATAGCCTCATTTCTGTAAACTCTTCCGGGGCAAATTATACGAATTGGAGGTTGAGTATTTTCCATCACCCTAGTCTGTACAGAAGACGTGTGAGTGCGGAGTAAAATCTGAGGATCGTTTTGTATAAAGAATGTATCCTGCATATCCCTGGCCGGATGATCATCTGCAAAATTCAGAGATGAAAAAACATGCCAATCATCCTCCACTTCAGGCCCTTCGGCTATCGAAAATCCAAGTCTTTTAAATATATCGTTTATCTCTTCCTTAACAATTGAAATAGGGTGTCTGGTGCCTAGTGAAACAGGATATGCAGTTCTAGTTAAATCTATACTTAAATCTTCCAAATCGTTGCTTTCAAACTGCTCTTTAAGCTCCTTGATTTTATCTGTAGCTCTCTGTTTCAGTTCATTGATCCTCACACCAACTTCGCGCTTTTGTTCTGCAGGAATAGTTCTAAACTGCTCCATTAACGAAGGTATTACACCTTTTTTACTTAAGAATTTAAGTCGCAGTGCTTCAAGTTCATCACTGCTAGTGGCTTTTAGTTCCTCAACTTCCGCAAGAAGAGCTTCAATCTTATCAATCATAATACTGTCAATACTTTCAATTCTATATAGGCACAAAAATACACTTTTTATTACGAATTTCTCGGTTTTATCATGAAAGATTTATTATGTTTGTTATAGCTATAAAAGAAAGATGTTAGAAAAAGTTAGAGAGTTTATACATAAAGAGAATCTAATTCCGAATAATACCAAGGTTATTGTTGGCTTAAGTGGCGGTATGGATTCGATGGTACTATTAGATATTCTCATATTATTGGGTTACCGTTGCACGGCAGCACATTGCAATTTTCACCTGCGTGGTGAGGAATCTGATCGTGATGAGAATTTTGTAAAAAAGTGGTGCAAAAGCATAGATATACCTTTTACCTCTATTAATTTCGACACAAAGCAGTATGCAGTAGACCGCAAAATATCAATTGAGATGGCGGCCAGAGAATTGCGTTACAATTGGTTTGAGACTCTTCGCAGACATCATCAGGCCGATTTTATTGCTGTTGCACATCACAAAGACGATTCTGTAGAAACGGTTTTGCTCAATCTGATACGTGGCACCGGAATAAAAGGGCTCACCGGCATTTCACCAAAGAATGGATATATTGTAAGACCATTGCTTGGTATTTCACGTTCCGAAATAGAAAAATATATTTCAGAACGAGATATACCATATGTAACCGACAGTACAAATAACGAAGATTTATATCTACGCAATGCTTTAAGACTAAACGTATTACCCATACTTGAAAAATTAAACCCTTCGGTTAAAGATACAATATATCGCACCTCTAAAAATGTAACAGAGGCCGAAAAGGTTTACTCAGATTCAATTCAGAAAGCCATAAAGAAAGCCTTCAATGACAATAAAATAGATATTAATGTGCTTAAGCATACCGCTTCTCCTAGGTCAGTTTTATTTGAACTTCTCACCCCTTATAACTTTACTCCTTCAACAATTGAAGATATATCAGAAAGTATAAATTCTATTTCAGGAAAAATATTCTTCTCAGAAAGAGGATCTTATTCAGAAAATAAGAAGTACAGATTAATAAAAGACAGAAACTTTTTTCTTTTCGAAGAAGTCAAAGAGAAGTGCGAAGAAGATGAGACATATTCAATTGAAGAAGGAATTAGAGAAATTAATTCTCCTATAAATCTAAAAATAAAAGAATTAAGAGCTCCAGTAGAAATTAAATATAACCGTCACTTTCTTTACGTTGATGCTGAGAAAATTAAATATCCACTCAAACTACGTAAATGGAGAACCGGTGATTGGTTTATTCCATTTGGGATGAGAGGGAGAAAAAAACTAAGTGACTATTTTACAGATCGCAAATTTAGTTTAAAAGATAAAGATGATGCGTGGATTCTTACTTCATCTGAAGATATCGTATGGATAGTGGGTGAAAGAAATGATGACAGATTCAGAATTACTGAGGACACAAAAAAAATCATTATAATAGAATATGTTCGTTAAATAAAAAAATAAATGAACATAATCTATTTTTTCTCTGTTTCAATGCAACGTTTTCTCCTATTCTGCATCTAACTATAAAGAGTTAGATAATATAAGTATAATAGACAAAAATAAAATATATAATATGAATAATACAGTTAAAGATATAATAATGGTGAGTGCACTTGCAAGCGTTGCCTATTATGTTTCAAGATGCTATCGTCAGAAAAAACAAAAACAAAGAGAGTTGCGCGAAACATTGCACTTCCAGCTATTCTAAAATTACCATTACAGATAATTTGATATGCGCTATTTTTTGTACCTTTGCATTTCTAATTGGTACACATAAAAAGCGTATAAATTTCTATGCTCACACTTAAATTAATAAACGAAAATACCGAAGAGGTTATAAAACATCTTGCCACAAAACGATTTGATGCAAAAGATGTTATAGGTCAGGTTATTGAACTTGATGAAATTAGAAGAAAAAGCCAGACCGAATTAGATAATATTCTATCTGAGGTTAATTCTATATCTAAAACTATTGGCTCTTTAATGAAAGAGGGCAAGAAAGAGGAAGCTTCTGTTGCAAAAGAAAAGGTTTCTGCACTTAAAGAGACTGCCAAGCAGACAGAGGTTACACTTAAAGAGTGTGAATTAAAAATAGAGAATCTACTAGTTACAATACCCAACCTCCCTCACGAAAGTGTACCAGAAGGTAAAGGAGCCGAGGATAATGTAATAGACAGAAATGGAGGAGAAATACCTTCTCTTCACGAAAATGCTATGCCGCACTGGGATTTAGCTAAGAAATACAACCTCATTGATTTTGAGCTTGGAGTGAAAATTACAGGAGCTGGTTTTCCAGTGTATAAAGGCAAAGGGGCAAGGCTTCAGCGCGCACTTATCAACTTTTTCCTCGACAATGCACGCGATGCAGGTTTTGAAGAGGTGCAACCACCATACGTAGTAAATAGCGATTCAGGTTTTGGTACAGGACAACTACCCGATAAGGAGGGGCAAATGTATCATATCGGGGTTGACGATCTATACCTAATTCCAACAGCCGAAGTGCCAGTTACAAATATGTATCGCGATGTTATACTTGAAGAGAAAGACCTTCCGGTAAAGAACACTGCATATTCTGCTTGCTTCCGTCGTGAGGCCGGTTCATATGGAAAAGATGTACGTGGACTAAACCGTCTTCACCAGTTCGATAAGGTAGAGATAGTATGTATCGATAAACCTGAAAACTCGTATGAGAGACTAGACGAGATGGTTAATTATGTGCAAACTTTGGTAGAAAAGCTAGAACTCCCATGGAGAATACTTCGTTTGTGTGGTGGCGACATGAGCTTTACATCTGCTCTGACATTCGATTTTGAGGTTTACTCTGCTGCACAAGAGCGTTGGCTTGAAGTAAGCTCTGTATCTAACTTCGAAAACTATCAGGCAAATAGGCTAAAATGCCGTTACAGAAACGAAAATCGCAAAACTCAACTATGCCACACATTAAATGGTAGTGCACTTGCTTTACCTCGAATAATGGCTGCACTCCTCGAAAACAATCAGACTGAAGAAGGAATTAGAATTCCAGAAGTATTAGTTCCATATTGTGGATTCGATATAATTGATTAACTTGCTTACACACAACATATCAGGTTGATATTGCAAATCTAAAAAAAACAACTATAATAAAATATTTCATTTACTGAGGTAGGCTCTAATAAGGGTTTACCTCAATTGTTTTTGGTGTGTACCTATTTTGTTTTTGGAATTTATCTAAATTTTTTTTTTGCTTATACCTATATTGCTTTTAATCCAGACTTCAGACCTACCAGGTTCGGACCAACTCCTAATACTCCTTATAATTAAACAGAGTTGATTAGGAATTTGTAAGGATTTGGTAGAGACATAATAGTAGGATAGCAAAAACATCTATTTACCAATCATTTTTATTAGTTGAAGTAAAGCAAGATTTGCTGTTCTTTCAATATTCTGTTTTCTACTTCTACCCACATTGTATTTTAGAGATAATATTTCTTCGTTATACTTAGTTGCAATCCAAACTGTGCCAACAGGTTCACCTTTTTGCCCACCATTTGGTCCCATATAACCCGAAACTGCAATACTGCAGTTGCTATTTAATGCAACAGCCACATTTGTTGCCATCTGCTCTACAACATCTTTACTTACAACACCATACAATTCAATTGTGTTAATATCTACACTTAATAATTGCTCTTTAACAGAGTTTGCATAAGATACTATACTCCCAGTAAAAAACTTTGAAGCATTCGGAACAAGGGTTACTTTGTGTGCAACATGACCTCCTGTACAACTCTCAGCTGTAGAGAGTGTTAAGCCTTTCTTTTGCAGCTTGCCACTCAATATCTCCTCAGGTAACTTGCTGCCTTTTGATACATAATACTCCTTAACTATATGTTTGAGTTTACGCATTTGAAGTTTCATTTCTTTTAAATGCTCTTCACCCCAAACCGAAAGTCTTAATATTATATATCCTAACGAAGGGAGGTAGGCGAGAGAAAATCCCGAAGGCAAAAGAAGTTCAAAATCTGCAAGCTTAGATGCTAATTCAGATTCTGTTATACCTGTTAATATGCAAGAGCGACTCACATATTCATTTACATGAAAACGTTTTTCTAACAATGGAATAATATCTTTATCCATTGCAGTTTTCATTTCAAATGGCACACCAGGCATAGAAACAAGTAGCTTTTCATCTTTTTCGAACCAAAGTATTGGTGCAGTTCCTTCTCTGTTTTGAATGATATTGCTATTTGCTGGAACATAAGCCTGTTTATGGGTTAGTTTATTTAATTGAAGATTGCGCTTTAAGAAAATTGACTCAATATTTTTCAAAACTTCATCATTCAGTTCGAGAGCAGTATGAAAATATTGACAAAGAGTGTGTTTGGTAATATCATCATTGGTGGGCCCAATACCTCCGGTAAGCAATAAGATATCGGCTCTTTCGAAACCCACATCAATGGCTTTAATAATATATTCTGAACAATCTCCCACAGATGATATCGCAACAATCTCAAAACCGTGTTGAGTGAGTTGGTTGGCAATCCATGTGGCATTGGTATCTATAACCTGTCCTATAAGTAGCTCATCTCCTATAGTTATAATTTCAACCTTCATATAAACTGCTAGTTAAGTAAGAATAATTGCAAAGTAACTAGATAATTTTGATTTTAAATATATATATATGCATTTTACTGTTAAAAAAGAGATCTAATATTTTTTTAATCTGATAGATTGACTTATCTTTGCACTCTGAAATTTGCCAATAATAAAAAAGAGGTATATAATGAAAAAAGAGATTCATCCCGAAAATTATCGCCCGGTAGTTTTTAAAG
>CAZSBA010000012.1:0-40091 GCA_964605035.1 uncultured Proteiniphilum sp.
GGTCCAGGTGCTGAGGCTCAGGCAGGCAGATACTCTTATGATATTATACCCGGTAGCGGGGCTTATGTTAATAGCGAAGGTGTTATAGTTGACGATTTATCGGCTAACATTAAAGAGTTAGATCAGTTTAATGCTCGCGTTGTATGGCATTTTAATGACAACTGGAGTGTGGGGGTGTCGGCTCAGGCAGGTGGTATATATAATTCTACATTAGACAAGTCGGAACTTTCTACTGCGTTTGCGGGACATCTTGAAGGTGATTTTGGAAGGTTTAACCTTAAAACAGAGGTAATCCGTTATGACTATAATGCGCTTGGTGATAATGGTGAAGAACTTGATGTAGTTCCTATGGGTGCATATGCTTATGGCTATGCCGGTGGCGATGGATATACTGGTGGGGTGGCTTCAAAAGCAAATATTTATGTTGCCGGGCTTGCCTATGCAATTCCTGTGAGCTGGGGACCAATTAGTTCTATTCAGCCATACGTAAACTATTCGATGGTGGATAAAGATGTGGATCTTTTTCATGATACTCATTTCCTGGTTCCAGGAATGATGATTACGGCGGGACCAATTTATACTTATATAGATTATGCTATGGGTAAGAATCAGCCTTGGTTGACAGACGCTTTTGGGAAAGGTCTTGGATCGGGTGTTGAAGATGCTGAATGGAATAGTAGATTTAATATCAACATGGGCTATTACTTTTAATAAAATTCTAAAAAGATGAGTGATAAAAATAAGGTAGTAAAGCTGAGGGTTGAAGATCTTTCTCTAATTTTTGGAAAACGAAAGAAGGAGGCTCTGGAGATGCTTGATAGGGGTGTTTCAAAATCGGAAATACTTGCTAAAACAAAATGTACTGTAGGTATTAGTAAGGCAAGCTTTGAGGTTTATGAAGGTGAGATTTTTGTGGTAATGGGACTTTCAGGTAGTGGTAAATCTACTCTAATTAGATGCTTAAACCGTTTGAATGAGCCTACTGCAGGGAAGGTGTTTTTTAAGGATCAGGATATAACTCGTGAAACTAATAATGAACTTCTAAATACTCGTCGCTACGAAATGAGTATGGTTTTTCAGAAGTTTGGTTTGTTGCCTCATAAAACTATTCTTGAGAATACTGCATTTGGACTGGAACTTAGAGGTGAGGTTAAGGAGGATCGCGAGAAAAAGGCTTTGCAGGCACTAGAAACAGTGGGGCTAGATGGGTATGAAGATCACTACCCTTCAGAGATGTCGGGCGGAATGCAGCAGCGTGTTGGTCTTGCAAGAGCTCTTGCTAATGATACGGAAGTACTACTCATGGATGAGGCATTCTCTGCTCTAGATCCACTTATCAAGTCGGATATGCAGGATGAGCTTTTGCAAATTCAGGAGAAGGTGCATAAGACAATCGTATTTATTACGCATGATTTGGATGAGGCCATTAAGCTGGGCGATAGGATTATGATAATGAAGGATGGAATTATTGAGCAGATTGGTACCCCTGAAGAGATTCTTACAAATCCTGCCAGTGAATATGTTGAAGCGTTTGTAGAGAAGGTTGACCGTAAAACTATTATTACGGCTGAGTCTCTTATGTTTACAAAGCCGTCACTTCTTCGTATAAAAAAAGATGGTCCAATGCAGGCAATCAGAAAGATGCGTACTCAAAGTGTTCAGTTTCTTCCTGTGGAGGACGAGAGACGTTATTTTTTAGGATATGTATGGCTTAAAGATGTACTAGATTTAGTAGAGAATAAAGAAGAGTCGCTTGAAAAAGCATTGAGAAGCGAGGTGCCAAGCGTATATAAAGAATATACGGTTGAGGAGATGTTGCCTCTTATCTCAGGAAATAATTATCCACTTGCTGTAGTGGATAAAGATAATGGCAGGTTGTTGGGTCTAGTAAGCCAAACTTCTTTAATTATTGAGGCTACCCGGTATGGCGATAAAGAGGTTAAGAGTATGATTAAGAAGGCAAACGCTATATAAACCATTTGATTATCACATAACATATTACTATGAATAGAATAATTGATTTAGGAAAATATATTGAGATAGGGATTAATGCTCTGGAAGAGAATCTCTCATTTTTGTGGGGTGCTATAGATGATGGTATTTCGTGGACGGTTGATCGTATGAATGATCTTCTTTTGTCTGTTCCATTTGGTGTGTTCCTGTTGATTGTGGTGGTACTTGCATGGTATGCCAAGTCGGGCAGACTGATGTTTAAAAAGGAGGGGTTGAAAAAAGGAATTGGACTAGTGTCGTTTATAGTTATAGGCCTAGGGGTTATATATGCAATGGGTTATTGGCGTGATGCTATGTATACTACAACTTTGGTGCTTGTATCTACTTTTATTGCATTGATAATGGGTGTTCCATTTGGAATTCTGGCAGCTAAAAATAAAGCAGCTGATGTAATTATCAAGCCAGTTCTAGACTTTATGCAGACTATGCCGGCCTTTGTTTATCTTATACCAGCTATTTTCTTTTTTAGTGTGGGAAATACTCCAGGTATAGTGGCAACAGTGATATTTTCACTTCCTCCTGCGGTTCGTCTTACTAGTTTAGGGATTAGAAATGTTCCTCAAGATGTGGTTGAAGCGGGACGTGCCTTTGGTGCTACCGAGAAGCAGATTCTTTATAAGATTGAACTGCCACTGGCACTTCCTACTATTCTTACAGGTGTAAATCAGGTGATTCTGCTTGCCCTGTCGATGGTGGTTATTGCTTCAATGGTTGGTGCAAGGGGTCTTGGAAGTGTTGTATATCAAGGGATTCAGCAAAATGATATAGCGAAAGGTTTTGAATCGGGATTGGGAATTGTGATTCTTGCAATTATTCTCGACCGTATCACTCAATCGTTCGCAAATAAGAAGGGATAGAAATTATTAATTAAGGAAGTAAAAAATATAAATATGAATAAAATGAAGAAAAGGTTATTGAGTATAACTGTTTTGTTAAGTTTGGCTCTTTTGATTGTCTCATGTGGAGGCGGAGCTGGTAGTGGAAAAGAGAAGGTGACAATATTATATCCCAACTGGGCCGAAGGTGTTGCGTTTACACACCTTGCAAAGGTGGCTCTTGAGGATAAGGACTATGAAGTTGAGCTTATCAACCTGGAGCCTGGACTAATATATGGTGAGTTGTCAAAAAGTAACTCAAAAGGAGATGTTTTTCTTGATGCATGGTTGCCTCACACTCATGTAGACTACTGGAATGATTATGGAGATAGGCTTGAGATTTTGGGTGAAGCTTTTAGCGAAGGAACCACTGGTCTTGTTGTGCCTTCGTATGTGTCCATAAACTCAATTGAAGAGTTGAATGCAAATGCAGATAGCTTTGGTAACGAGATAATAGGAATTGGTAGTGGTGCTGGTATACATGCAAGTACTCTTAAGGCTATTAATGAGTATGATTTGGATTATGAGCAAATCTCTTCTAGTGGTCCTGCTATGGTTGCTAGTCTTGACAGAGCTGTTAAGAATGAAGATTGGATTGTAATTACAGGATGGAAGCCGCATTATAAATGGATGAATTTTGATATTAAGTATCTTGATGATCCAAAAGGTGTTTACCCAATGGATGTTTGTGCTATCGTATCTAGAAAAGGTTTTGAGGAAGATATGCCTGAGGCTGCAGGTTTCTTTAAGAAATTTAATTTGACTGAAGACCAGCTTTATGATTTGATGGCTACTATTGATAGTGAAGGTGAGGAGTCTGGAGCTTTACAGTGGTATGAAGATAACAAGAGTATTGTTGATTCTTGGTTTGAATAGTTTGTAATAATATATTTATACTAAAGCTGTATCATGATGATGCAGCTTTTTTTATTTTATTGTAAAAACGCTGTATTTTGATGAAGGGTTTAATGAGGGAAAAATAAACTTGCAATTAATGTAAAACTTAGTCCACATAGCGAAATAATTGTTTCCATAACTGTCCAGCTTTGTAATGTTTGTTTTTCATTCATTCCAAGATATTTTCCTACTAACCAAAAGCCACTATCGTTTACGTGAGATAAAATAGTTGCACCTGATGAGATGGCTATTACGATTAAGGCGCGGTGGGGATCGCTAAGATCGAATTCACCAATTATAGGAGATATTAGGCTTGCGGCAGTAATCATTGCAACTGTTGCCGATCCCTGGGTGACTCTTACTGCTGCAGCAATTGACCATGCTAGCATTATTGGGGGTAATGGTGAATGCATCATTGATTCTGCCATTGTTTGTCCTAACCCACTGTCTATGAGCACCTGTTTTAGTACTCCTCCTGCACCTGTTATTAGTATTATTATTCCAGCGGGACCGAGTGCTTTTGTACTTAATTCAAGAACTTTCTGCTTGCCCATTCCTCTCTTGATACAGAGGAAATAAGTGGCAAATAGAGTAGCAATTATAAGTGCTGAGAAAGGATGTCCTATGAATTCAATTATTTCTGTCCATATAGATTGACCAACTATTTCATTTGATATTGCAACGGTGGTGAATGTATTTAGGAGAATAAGAAATAGTGGGATTGCGATTATTAATATGATTGTACGAAAAGGAGGGTGATTTTCTGATGATAATTCTTGTTGGGAATCATCTAAATTGATAGGTGGAGCTAGATATATTCTCTTTGAGATGTATTTACCAAAGAGGGGACCGGCAATTATGGTTGTAGGTACACCTAGTATAAAACCTAGAAGTATAACCCAGCCAAGCTGTGCGTTTATAATGTCGGCTACTGCAACTGGTCCGGGAGTGGGGGGAATGAAGCTGTGGGTTACTGCCAATCCAGCAAGTAGAGGAATGGCATAATAGAGTAATGAGCGTTTAGTGTCGCGTGAGAGGGCATAAATAATTGGCACTAATATTATGAACCCTACATCAAAGAAGACTGGTATGGCAACGAGAAATCCGGTTATTGCCATTGCCCATGGTGCGCGCTCTTTGCCAAATTTTTTAAGTAAATAATTTGCAAGTGATTCGGCTCCACCAGAACTTTCGAGCATCTGTCCAAATATTGCTCCTAATCCAACTACGGTTGCTACAAACCCTAATGTGCCCGCCATGCCTTCCTGGATAGACATTGTTATGGAGCTAAGAGGCATACCTGTGGCAATTCCTACAAATATTGATACAAGCAAAAGCGCAATGAAGGCACTAATTTTGAGCTTTAACACCATGTATAGGAGTAAAAGTACTGCTGAGATTACTATGATTAGGATTGTTAGAGTTGACATAGTATATATATTGCTGATTTAAAAGAGTAAATATAGTATTTATTGCTCTTCTAATTCTCTACTTTGTCTAAATTCATTGCAGGTTTTGTAAGAAATGCAATTATCCCTATTAACATTATTATTATTCCTGATATAATAAAAGAGGTGTTTAGACCAATGGTGTCTGCCACAAATCCAATTCCAATTAATCCTAACATTGCTGGTACAAGTGCGATGGTGTAGTACATTGAGAAGACTCGCCCTAGTGCTGTGGGTTCTATTTTTGTTTGAATTAGACCAGTGAAAGCCGAATTATATACTGCGCCTGTAACGCCTGAGAGGGCTGTTAAAATGGCAAACCAGGTAAACCCAGTGGGCGACAGTAGTCCGGACAATAGAAATGCTACTCCTAGTAATAGGTGCATCCAATTTATTAGTCCAACTCGGTTAACTTTATAAACCTTAACTCCCATTATAGCTCCACCAACCAATGCTCCCACACTCCATACGGCTTCTATGATACCGGCTTGAAACTCGGTGCCGTTGAAGTAATCGAGTGTCATAAGAGGAAATAGTACGCTTATGGGAACAATAAAAAATACTACTAAGGTTGAGTATAAGAATACAAAACTCAACCCTTTATTTCTTAATACTACCATGGCCCCTTCTTTCATCTCTTTTAGTATATCTCTATCGAGATCGTCTTGTTTTTCGGGGTTGGGAATGTGAACGAAAAATAGAGAGGTTACTGCAATTAAGGCACCTGCAACATCAAATATTAGAACATATTCTATATCCCATATTGTAATCATCATTGCTCCGAGTGCTGGGCCGGCTATTTGGCTTACTGAGGCTATTATTTGATTTATGCCGGCTATTCGTGTGAGCTGGTCAGAAGGTGCAAGGAGTGGTACGGAGGCTTGCATGGCAGGCATGTGGAATGCAGAGCCGACTGACCTTAATCCGAGAAGTATGAATATGTGCCACAATTCTGCTATATCTAGCCAAAATAGGATTGCAAGAATCAGTGTACATAGTGCGATGAAGGTATCGGCAAGCATCATTACGAGTTTGCGATTTCCTCTGTCGATTAGTGCACCAGTAAATGGGCCTATAATTGATTGAGGTAGCATTGCTGCAATTGCCGCCCAGGCAAGAATCTCTGCTGAACCAGTTTGAAGGCTTAGCCATATTATAATTGCAAAGTTAACTAAGCTGCTTGTGAGAATTGAGAAGAACTGACCACTCCAGATAATTGCAAAAGTTCTCTTCCAGTTACTATTCATTATATTTTTTAAGTTGAGGTAAAGGCTATAACGAAATAATAGTATAAACTGTTTACTATGGCATTAAAATTTAAAAGAGGCCACTTCGATTGAAATGGCCTCTTTCGTATTTGGTTAACTTGATATCAGTAAGTAAGGTAAAAAAGATTGTTTTAGGTTATCGATACAAAGATATGGCACTAATATGAATGAGCCAAATAAAAAAACATATTATAAAACATAGTTATAGAATATGTTTTTAGTGTTATTTATGCTCGTTTTTATATAATAGGTTGATAATCTGATGTATCTGATTTTATCTAAAAAAAAGAGGATAAATATTAATTTACCCTCTTTGATTTTTTTATGAGAATTATTTTCTAATACCTAGTTCTTTAATTATAGAACGATATCTTTCGATATCTACGTCTATAAGATAATCTAGTAAACGACGGCGTTTACCAACTAAAATTCTCAATGATCTTTCTGTGTTATAATCTTTTTTGTTTGACTTCAAATGTTGAGTCAAATGCGAAATACGGTATGAAAACAATGCTATCTGCGCTTCTGGTGAGCCAGTATCAGTGTTAGACTTTCCGTGCTTTGCAAAGATTTCTTGCTTTTTAGTAGAATCTAAATACATGTTTATAAATATAATGTTTAAAAAACTTGGGTTGCAAAGATACTGCTTAATTTTTTATTTGCAAACAGTTTTCACCTTTTATTCAATTAGTTATTCGCTTCTCCTTCGTAGCCTATCGCTTAATCTTTCTATAGCATCATTAATCTCTTGGTCGGGTTCTATCACGTTGTAATCGCCCCAAAAGGTTGGGTCGAGAAAGTATTCGACCTTTTCGGCTATAACGTCTGTTGATCTGATGCGTTCGCTTCGAGGGAATTTTACAACGTTGTCATTATACCTGTCTGTGATTGCAATTTCAGATGAGATAACATAATTAGTTGAAAAGAGTCCGAAGAATCTGTTGGTCCACCTAACCTTAAACTCTACATCGGTAGAACTATAATTGAAATACCATTTTCCATTGTTTTCAATATAGTCTACAATGTATTGTGCTTTTTCTACTTCTACACGCATTTTGGATGGTTTACTTCGTATGAAAATCCTTGTAGCATCCTTTCTGTTTTCAACATTCATGTTAAATTCCATTCTGGCAAAAGATTGTGTTTCATAATCAAGGTAAATAGTTCCTCTGAATAGGATTTCTTCTATTTCAGAAAGTGGAGAGAAGCTTATTTTATAGTGTGGTTTATTGTTGAAGTTTATAAGTCCTTCTATGTGAAAGCTGTATTCCGAAGCATCGGTGCCAAAAACAATTTCGGGGTTTTTTGCGATATCGAGCATGAGTGCATCGCTTATACCACCTTGAAATTTTAGTAAAACAGTGTCGCGAGGATTTATATCTGTTGCTTTTCGTCCGATATAAATTCTTGCCTGATCATTGTTATACGACCGATATGAAGCTTTATAAACATCGAGTACGGTTTCTACCAATGAGATGTATTTTGACCCTTTCTTTATTGATTCACGATAGAATGCAACCATCATATTTGGAGTAGATGGATAATTCTGAGGGATTTTGTATAATGCATCTTTTACTAATTGTGAACCATCTCCTGATACAACTTGAATTTCTCCTAATTCAATGGGTGAGGATGATAGTGTTATATTGTTGTTAGGATTGTCGATTAGTGTGGCTATTGGAATCTCTCTATTTGAATAACCAATGTGTCGTATTATTAATTTGGAGTTGCGAGAAGATTGAGGTACTCTTATTGAGAAGTATCCTTCTTGATTAGTTACGGTAGATACATTAATAAAATCTGTTGAAATACTGGCATTTATCAACGGTTGATTACTATCACCTCCTAAAACTCTTCCTCTTAGCAGTATTGTTGGTTCTTGCTGTAGCTCTTTATTAGCAGATAAAAGGGTGGCTGTTGGTGATAAGAATATTATCAGAAGTAAAGTAATAAAGTTTTTCATATTGATACTTGTTTAAAAAGATCACAAGAAGTTTAATACTAACTAACAAAGTAAAGTAATAGTATTAAATGTACAAATTTAAATTGGACTTTTAACTATATGGTTAGGGTATAAAACTCTAATAATTGACTAAATTTGTGCAACTAAATCAGAACTGAAAGATAGATGGTATATAAATACGATTTTCTGGTAATTGGCTCCGGAATAGCCGGTATGAGTTATGCTCTAAAGGTTGCTAAGTATGGGAAAGTAGCCATAATAGCAAAGAATAAACTGGAGGATGCCAACACTTTTTATGCACAAGGTGGTATAGCTTCTGTAACAAACCCTTGGGATAATTTTGAGAAGCATATTGATGATACGCTTGATGCAGGAGGTGGATTATGTGATCCTGAGGTAGTGAAGAAAGTGGTTAATGAAGCTCCTGCACAGATAAGAGAGCTAATAAACTGGGGAGTTAATTTTGATAAGGATGATGAGGGTAACTTTGATCTCCATCGTGAAGGTGGACACTCAGAATTTCGTATTTTACATCATAAAGATAGTACTGGAGCTGAAATTCAGATCAGTTTAATTGATACAATTAGAAAGCATCAAAATATTGATTTGTTTGAGAATCACTTTGCTATTGAAGTGCTGACACAACATCATCTAGGAAAAATTGTAACAAGACATACTCCCGGTATTGAATGTTATGGTGCTTATATATTGGATCAAGGGACTAATCAAATTGATACTTTTTTATCAAAGGTTACTTTGATGGCAACGGGAGGGATTGGTTCGGTATATCAAACAACTACAAACCCGGATGTTGCTACTGGAGATGGTATTGCTATGGTTGCTCGTGCTAAGGGTGAAATAAAAGGTATGGAGTTTGTTCAGTTTCATCCAACGGCTCTTTACCACCCTGGTGCAAGACCTTCTTTTTTAATAACGGAGGCAATGCGTGGTTTTGGGGGTATCCTAAAGTCTATAGACGGGGAGGAGTTTATGCATAAATATGACAAGAGAGGGTCTCTAGCTCCTAGAGATATTGTTGCAAGAGCTATTGATACTGAAATGAAAGAGAGGGGAGATGATTATGTGTTTCTGGATATAACTTTTAAGGATCCGGGTGAGATAAAAAAGCAGTTCCCATCTATTTACGAGAAGTGTCTGTCATTTGGCATAGATATAACTAATGAGATGATCCCAGTTGCACCTGCTGCTCACTATTTATGTGGTGGTATAACTGTTAACCTGGATGGTGAAACATCTATAGGTCGTTTGTATGCAAATGGAGAATGTGCTTGTACTGGGCTTCATGGTGCAAACAGACTTGCTTCTAATTCTCTAATTGAGGCTGTTGTATATGCTGATGCAGCTGCAAAACACTCTATCCCACAGATAGAAAAATATAGTTACCAGGAGAATGTTCCGGCTTGGAATGATGAGGGGACAACTTCTCCTGAGGAGTTGGTATTGATTACGCAGAGTTATAAGGAAGTCGGACAAATTATGTCGTCATACGTAGGAATTGTGCGCTCTGATATCAGACTGCAGAGAGCAATGAGCAGACTGAATATTATTTTTAGGGAAACTGAGAATCTATTTCAAAGATCTGAAGTTTCTCGTGATATTTGTGAGCTGAGGAATATTATTAAAGTAGGTTATCTTGTAATTAAACAAGCAATGGCACGCAAAGAGAGTAGAGGGCTTCATTATACTATTGATTACCCCGATCGTGACCCTAACTCTGTTCTTTGAAGATAGAGACAAAAATAGATGATGAAAGCAGAAAAAACAATTAACATAAACGGTTCTCTTTTAAGCCTGTCTACTCCTTTGGTGATGGGTATATTGAATGTAACACCAAACTCATTTTATCATAACAGTAGAAAACAATCTGATGAGGATATAGTAAATAGATGTAGAGATATTCTTCAAGATGGAGGGGCTATTATTGATGTTGGAGCTCAGTCAACTTCACCTTCATCTAAATTCCTGTCTGCAAAAGAGGAGGCGGATAGATTGATGCCAGCTCTTAAATTAATTCGTAAGGAGTTCCCTAATGCAATAATTTCTGTTGATACTTTTTATGCTGATATTGCAAAGGAGTCTGTTGAGGAGTATGGAGCAAATATTATTAATGATATTTCTGGAGGTGAGATTGATAAGAGAATGTTTAATGTTGTTGCTGAGCTAAATGTTCCATACATTTTGATGCATATGAGAGGTGTTCCACAAACGATGCAGGATATGACTAATTACGACAACTTTATTCAGGACATCTTATATTACTTTTCGGAAAAAAGGGCTAAATTAAGTCTGTTAGGTGTTAATGATGTGATTATTGATCCTGGTTTTGGCTTTAGTAAGAGTGTAGCTCAAAACTATGAATTGATGGCATATCTTAAATATTTTCATATCTTTGAAGAACCGATATTGGTGGGTGTTTCAAGAAAATCTATGATTTACAAACTTCTTGGAACTACACCTGAAGATAGTTTGAATGGCACTACTGTGCTAAATACGGTTTCACTTCTTTCAGGCGCAAACATTTTGCGGGTTCATGATGTAAAAGAGGCTGTGGAATGCGTTAAGTTAGTATCTGAATTAGCTGAATACGATAAATAAAAAGTATGTTTGCACATTTTGGAATAAAAGACTTCATTGACGTACTACTCGTTGCTCTACTCCTGTTTTACTTATTCAGGTTGGTAAAGATATCGGGATTGAGACCTCTTTTTTTGGGAATATTGGTATTTATGCTAATATGGATTCTGGTATCACGTGTATTTAATATGGTGTTACTAGGATCAATTCTTGATCAGTTTGTGAGTGTTGGTCTTTTCTTGATAGTGATTCTTTTTCAAGATGAGATTCGTAGATTTCTTATGTCGCTAGGTTCAAAGAAAGGGTGGAACTTTATTACTAAGCTCTTTTTTCCAAGTGAAAGGGATAATAAAGATAATTCACACCTAACAGCAATAGTTTTAGCATGTATGAATATGTCTAAAACTAATACGGGTGCTCTTATAGCAATACAGGGAGATATACATATGGGGCTTTACGAACAAACAGGAGAAATTATAAATGCTGATGTATCATCACGTTTAATTGAAAATGTGTTTTTTAAAAACAGCCCGCTTCACGATGGTGCGATGATTATTGTTGGAAAGAAAATAAAATCGGCAGGTTGTATATTGCCAATCTCACAAAATCCTAACATCCCTTCACACCTTGGCTTGAGGCACAGGGCAGGATTAGGTATTTCTCAAGAAACGGATGCTAAAGTGATTATTGTATCTGAGGAAAGAGGTAGGATTTCGTTTGCATCTGATGGTAGGCTAAAATTAAATATTACACCAGAAGATCTTCAGAGTTTGTTAATGGGAGAATAGAAATGTCTGTTTTGAAATCAGAATTAGGAGATGAGATTGAATGGTTTTAAATGAACTAACGATAATTAATTATAAAAATATAGCTCAGGCTGAACTTAACCTTTCACCAAAGATTAATTGTTTTATAGGTAACAACGGTATGGGTAAAACCAATCTGCTAGACGCCGTTTACTATTTATCATTTTGTAAGAGTTATACAAACCCTATAGATTCACAGATTATTAGCCATGATGCTGATATGTGTATGCTACAGGGTAAATACACTTTTAAGGATGAGTCTGAAGAAATTGTTTATAGTGCTGTTCGCAGAAGACAGAAGAAGCAGTTTAAGAGAAATAAAAAAGAGTATGACAGATTATCTGATCATATTGGTTTAATACCTCTTGTTATGATCTCTCCAACTGATAACGAGCTTATAACCGGACCAAGTGATGGGAGACGTAAGTTTATGGATCTTGCCATTTCGCAGTTCGATAAAGAGTATCTGCGTGCTTTAGTTAGATATAATAAAGCTTTACAGCAAAGGAATGCACTTTTGAAACTTGATAATGAGCAGCTCGATGTTTCTCTTTTAGAGCTTTGGGAGGATCAGATGGTGGAGGATGGAATATTCATTTATAAAAAAAGAAAAGAGTTTATTGAGAAATTGACCCCAATTTTTAATGTGTATTATTCACAAATTAGTTGTTCGGCTGATTTAGTCTCTTTTGATTATATTTCTCAATTGAATGATGGTGATTTTAGTGAATTGATGAGAAGGAATCGTCAACGCGACATGGTTATTGGTCATACTACAACAGGCATTCACCGAGACGAACTAGAAATGTTGCTTGATGGCTTCCCTATAAAGAAGGTGGGTTCCCAGGGACAAAATAAAACTTATTTTGTGTCACTAAAATTGGCTCAGTTTAAATATCTTCTAGACATTGGTGGTTCTACTCCAATTCTTTTACTTGACGATATCTTCGACAGGTTGGATGCTATCAGGGTAGAGGAGATTGTAAAACTTGTTTCGGGACCAGACTTTGGACAGATATTTATTTCTGACACTAATAGGGGATCTCTTGATAGGATTCTTGATAGAATTAATAATAATTCTCATATTTACAGTGTTGTGGATGGTGAGGTTAATATCTTGCAGAGATGAAGAAAAAAAATGCACAACCAATATCTGAGCTTCTTTCCGATTTTCTGGATGGTAATTCGGGCCTTAAAGTGAAACTTGCTGAGCGTCGTGCTGTGAAAGCCTGGCAGGAAGTGCTTGGTGAAGGAGTTTTAAAATATACTCGGAATGTTTATTTTAAGAGAAATGTGCTTTATGTTCATCTTTCATCTGCTGTGCTTCGGGCAGAACTAATAATGAATAAAGAAGGGCTCATAGAAAAGATTAACGAGTATGCGGGATTACCTGTAGTAAGGGATATTTTGATACGTTAGAAAAAGGCTGAAATGCCTAAATAAAATCCTTTGGGATGTGGAGAATTTGTGTGTTGAACAAGATCGTAGTTTATGGTTACATGAGTATAGCCTAGCCTCAAACCAGCACCCATAACTAGTGATGGCGCAAAACTGTTGTTTATGATTTTTTCTCCTGTATTATATGTAATATTTGACCAGATATAATTTAACTCTGGTTGCGCAAACAGTGTTATGAACCTAACTGGATAGACGTACCCAAATAGATTGAATCCAAATAGATTGTTTTTCTTTTCGTAATCTGATAGATTCCTTTTTAAGTGATAATATTTTATACCAGTACCTGCCATAAAATATTTATTGAATTGATATCCAATCTGTGGGCCAATTCCTAGATATGTATAGTTTTTACTGAGTGAAAGACCTATATTAGCTCCAAAGCGGAGTTTGGTTCTATCTAGTATAAAATGACTAGAGTTATCTTTATTTAAAGATAACTCTGAGTGATTAGTTTGAGTATTTTGATGTATATTTCTACTGTCTTCCGAATCAACCCTTATAGTATCGAGTGTAAAACCCTGTGCAAATGATATTGTAGGTAGAATAAGGAGAAGAAGTAGAAGCCACCTTTTCATTATATTATTCAGTAGGAGTTTCCTCTTCTGGTGTAGCTTCAGCAGGTACTGAGAATGGGGTAGTCGGTGTTACATCTGGTGCAGTAGTTGGACTAAGCGGTGCTGGTTGTTGTACCTCTACTTGAGATTGTGGTAAGCTAGATCCAGCAGCAGTGTATTTTGCTGTTAAAATGCTTAATAGTATAACTACAGCAGCTAATGACCAAGTGAACTTTTCAAGAAAGTCGGTAGTTTTCCTTACTCCCATAATCTGGTTAGACGAGGAGAAACCACTCGCTAATCCACCACCCTTTGATTTTTGAACCAAAACGGCAAATATCATTAATATAGAAGCTAGCAGAATAAGAATGGTGATGAAAATATACATAATTTTAACTATTTATTTTTGTCGTTGATAATCAAATATTCCAAAAAACGAATTTGGTCCGCAAAGTAAGCACTTTTTTTTGGGAAATTCAAACTTAATCGCTTAATAATTGTGAGTGCTTTGTCATATTTCTTTTGTTTGATATATATTTTGGCTAAAGTTTCGGTAAGGAACTCACTATCATCGTCTTTGTTGTGAGTTTCTGTTAACCCTTCATTATTGCCTGAAGGATTGGCAGGCTTTTTAGTGAAAGAAATCTTATTTAAAGAGTCGGATTCGTTTTTTTCTATAAATGCATCAATAATTTCTTGGTGCTGAAGTTGGCTATCGTCTTCGTTCATTGTAGATGACTCTTCACCTAGTGATTCAAGATAACTGAAGTATTCGCTTGGAGCAAAGTTTAATTCGTCAGGTTTTTCACTAAATGTTTTGAAATATGAATCAAGTAGTTCCTCAGTTCTATCTTGATTGTCTGTAATATTTTCGGCAAGTTTTATAAACTCGTTATAATTATGGGGTTGCATTGAATAGAATAATTTTTTTCTATCTGCACACAAAAGTGCCGTTCTTGATAATTCTTCAATAAAAAGTTTTCTGTTATTTTTTTGCAACTGTAAAGTGTATAAAAGTCTTGCAGTTTGAAAATAAGGATATTCTATTAATACATTTTCTAATTCCTCATCAGTTAACTCATGGTTTATCTTTAAACCAGATGTATTAATATTAGATTCTTCCTCCAGCTTGTTATGGATTCTTTTAGGTGTATGAATATCAATAAGCTCGTATAAAACCTCCTTTTTCATCACTTCTACCAGTTTGCCATTGTGGAATTAAAGATCTGATCTACAATTTCATCTATAAGTTGCTTAACAAGTTCGTCTTGCACTGAGTCGAATACCGTATTACTAGAGAAGGTTCTATTAGCCGAAATTGTTTCCTCGATAGGGGGGTCGTTGGTCTTGTTGTTTCTGAAACGCATACGAACACTCATTGTTATTTTGGTTTCAGAAGCAAAAGCATCTTCTTGAACGGCCATTGGGGTTAGCTGGTAACCAACTATTTCACCCTCAATTTCCATATCAGCATTTTGCTGCACTAATTGAAGTCGAGTGTTTCGTGTAAACATATCAACCATAGTCTCATTGAATCTTTGTTCAACTGGAGGATAAACTAGTGGAGCTTGATTTATGAAACGAGCTATGGATAATGTTTTAGTAAGTTCATAATCTATAGAGGCAGTTCTGAATGAGTATGATATATTGCAAGAACCTGCAACCAGAAATAAAAGAAGAATAAGTAATATATGTTGTAAACGTCTCATTTGTTACTGTTTTTACTATAAATCGTACTCCTTAATTTTGCGATACAGAGTTCGTTCAGATATACCTAATTCTTTAGCAGCCATCTTTCTCTTCCCGCTATTACGTTCAAGAGCTTTAACAATCATATCTTTCTCAACTTCACTTATGGATAGTGCACTTTCTTCGTATTCAGTTGCTTCTTGAATATCGTTATCGTTACTTAAAGATTCTCCAATTGTAATACTATCACTGTATGTCTCGTATTTTACAGGAACAATGTTTGACGACTGATGTTGAGTGTTGTCATCTATAATACTGTTTACTACTTGTTTAAGGTCGGAGATGTCTTTTTTCATATCAAAGAGTACCTGATATAATATTTCGCGCTCGTTGGCGAATGATTTACCTTCCGATTCATATATCTTAGACACAGCAACTGGTATCATCCCTACCTCGTGATGAGGTAGATATTTCTTTAAAGTTTCGGGGTTAATAACTCTTTCCCTCTCTATTATTGATATCTGCTCAGTTATATTTTTAAGCTGGCGCACATTACCCGGCCATCTGTAGTTTTTTAATACCTCTATTGCATCTTCTGTGAGATTTATTGGGGGCATCATATATTTCTCGGCAAAATCGGTAGTGAATTTTCTGAATAGCAATGGTATATCTTCTTTTCTATCCCTAAGAGCGGGTACTCTAATTGGCACAGTGTTTAATCTGAAATATAGATCCTCTCTGAATTTACCTTTTTCTACAGCTTTAACTAAATCGAGGTTTGTTGCTGCTACTAAACGGACATCACTTTTTTCAACTTTAGAAGATCCAACTTTAATAAATTCACCTGTCTCGAGTACTCTTAGAAGTCTTGCTTGTGTGGGTAAAGGCAGTTCGCCTACCTCATCTAAGAATAGGGTTCCTCCATTGGAAACTTCAAAATAACCTTTCCTAGTGCCGGTAGCGCCTGTAAAAGAGCCCTTCTCATGTCCGAAAAGTTCGGAGTCTATTGTGCCTTCTGGAATTGAACCACAGTTTATTGCAAAATATGGTCCATGTTTACGTTTGCTATATTGATGAATTATATGTGGAAAGTTTTCTTTACCTGCACCGCTTTCTCCGGTTATTAGTACCGACAGGTCAGTTGGTGATACTTGCAAAGCAATATCTATAGCCCGATCCAGTTCGGGTGAAATGCCGATAATGCCGAAACGTTGTTTTACTTGTTGTATTGATTGCTTTGCCATATTTATTGTCTTTTACCAAGTGAGTAAGTTGTCCTTTTCAGGAAATCACCTAATTGTTGAGTACCATTATTAAACTGTTTAATGGTTTCGGGCATAATAGGTTCACCAAAAGTCAATACCATTTCTTTTCCTTTCTTGTTATAAAGCTCATGGCAGAGTCTTAGATTTCTAAACTTCCACCCTAAAATTCTTGAAAGATAGAAAGATGTGCTATTATATCCAGAAATGTGAATGGGTATAACAGGAATACCAGCTTTCTGTATTATTTTAAGAACAGCAGGCTGCCATTCTCTATCTTCAATAATAAATCGCCCCTTTTTTAAATATAGATTTGATACTGCTCCAGCAGGGAAAAAGCCCATTGGATTATTTTCCTTCAGATGAGCAATACTCTCTCTTATTCCTGCAAAAGTAACCTTATTCTTCTCTTCATTAATAAGAGGATTTACAGTTATAAAATTGTCAGCCATAGTATCTATCAGACCAAGAATGTGATTCACCATCATCTTGTAGTTGCCTGTACGACTTGCTATTGCTTCTATTACTGCTATTCCGTCAATATGCCCGTAGGGGTGATTTGAAACTGTTATAAATGGGCTACTCTTAAAATCATCAATAATTTCTACATTGCGTAATGTACGTTTTATTTCTAATTTATCCAGGACATCTTTACAAAAAATGGCTCCCCTTAGATGTTTTGAGCGGTTATAAATTTCATTTGGTACATGCAATGCCGAAATTTTAATGCCAAAGTCAATAATCTTGTCGCCATGTTTACTTTGAAAGACCGGATGCAGACTTCGTAAGTCGTTGCGACTAATTAATGCTTCTTTCATTCTTTATAGCATTTATGCAAGTTCTCTTATTAAATCTATTATATGTTTTCCTATTTCATTTGCTTCTTCTGTAGAATTAGCTTCTGAATAAATACGTATAATGGGTTCTGTATTTGATTTACGTAAATGCACCCATTTGTCAGGGAAGTCAATTTTAACCCCATCGATATCAACTGGCTTTTGTTCTATAAATCGCTCTTTAACCTTCGCCAAGATTTCATCAATATTCATTTCAGGAGTTAGCTCTATTTTTTGTTTGGCCATATAGTATGATGGATAATCGGCTCTTAGCTCTGTTGGTTTCTTTCCTGATTTAGCCATTTGTGAAAGGAATAGCGCAATTCCTACAAGAGCATCACGTCCGTAGTGTGATGCCGGGTATATAACACCACCATTTCCTTCTCCACCAATAACGGCATCTACCTCTTTCATTTTAGTAACAACATTGACTTCGCCAACTGCAGCAGCATAGTATTTGCCCCCTCTTTTGGTGGTAACATCTCTCAAAGCTCTTGTTGAGCTTAGGTTTGAAACTGTGTTGCCGGCTGTGTTTTGTAATACGTAATCTGAAATTGACACTAGAGTGTATTCTTCTCCAAATGGATTGCCGTTTTCACAATATATCGCCAATCTGTCAACATCGGGGTCTACAGCAAAACCTACATCGGCCTTTGAAGTGCGAGTGAGTGATGAAAGCTCAGTAAGATGCTGAGGAAGTGGTTCTGGATTATGTGAAAAGTTTCCGTGAGGAGCACAGTGAAGCTTAAATATTTTTTTCACTCCAAGAGCATAAAGTAACTCGGGAATAGCAATACCTCCAACTGAATTAACGCAATCTATTGCAACACTAAAGTTGGCTTTCTCTATTGCATCAACGTCAACAAGTTTTAGTGATAAAATTGATTGAATATGCTCGTGAAGATACTGTTTCTGAGTTATTTCTCCCAAATTGTCCACTTCAGCGAATTCGAAATCTTCTTTCTCTGCAATATTTAATATTCGTACTCCTTCTTCTGCGTTAAGAAATTCACCTTTGTTATTTAGAAGTTTAAGTGCATTCCATTGTTTGGGGTTATGACTTGCAGTAATAATTATTCCACCCGAAGCATTCTCTTTTTTTACAGCTATTTCAGTAGTAGGGGTAGTGGCCATTCCGATATCTGTAACATCACAACCCATTCCTATTAATGTTCCAGTTATAATTCTGTGAACCATTTCACCAGAGATTCGCGCATCTCTGCCGACAACTATTAGTGGTCGATTATTTTGAGATGATTCTTTTATAAAAGTTGCATAGGCAGCACTAAATTTCACAATATCGAGTGGGGTAAGATTTTCACCTGCATCTCCTCCAATTGTGCCTCTGATGCCAGATATAGATTTTATTAAAGTCATGTAGTGTAATATATCTTTTTGTTGATGTTTAACTAGTCGTTAATTTTTCTGCTTTCAAACCTGTATTCTATTCTATCGTAGTAACTCGGCATATATTGCGACCTCTCACTTGAAGAGCCCATGTTGAATGGGACAATCATTTTGATTATTGCCCTATGACCAACTCTTGGTAAGGGTACAGCCCATCCAGGAACTGAGTAATAACTACGGGTAGATGAGTTGACTGGGCCAATAAATTCGATCACCTGAGGCTCTCTATGATCGATATTTGTATACGTGGTGGAGTCATCCATCATAAAATATTTGAGACCCATAAATCTCACATAAACTTCTTCTCCGAGAAAAATATTTTCAGTAGTATCTCCATATTCTATGATATTATAATATACCTTTGTTTCAGGATCTTTATAAAAATCATTATCCCCAAAAACTCCATTTGAGGGGAACTTGGTAAGGATATTAAGGTTGTTTTTTATAATAAACTCATCAATTGCTCTTGTCTCTTCTCTGAGATAATCAGCGTAAGTCTTTTGGTCTTTGCACGATGCGGCAAAGATTAAGATGGAGAGGAGAGCTATTATTGCTGTAAAAGTTTTATTCATATCTTTTTTTGTACAAAAATACATATTCTATTCATAAAAAAGAGTTATTCTCCTTTAATTGCTTCTTTTAATATCTCTTCATATTTTTTTAATCCATCATTGTAGATCCTTACAGCTTCTTCAAGAGTACCTCTATATTCTCCTCCAGAAGCGTTCAAATGACCTCCTCCATTAAAAAATTCTGATGCGAATTGATTACATGGGAAATCTTTTTGTGATCTAAATGATAGTTTTATTATGCCATCATCCTCTCTTATAAAAGTTGAGAACACGATATCTTTTATGCTGAGTGGATAATTTACAAAACCCTCAGTGTCTCCTTTATTGAATTTAAATTGCTTTTGATCTTCTTGTGAAAGGTGTAGAAGGGCAGAGTGAAGTTCAGGATATACTTTCATCCTTTGAGAAAGTGTAAATCCCAAAAGCCTGAATCTCTCTTCAGAGTAATTATGGAAAACATGAGAGTAGATCATATCTTTATCTATCTTCTTTCTAAGAAGGAGGCTTATTATCTCATATATCTCCGGATCTGCTGAGTTGTATGTAAATCCACCTGTGTCGGTCATCATACCACAGTAAATCGCTTCGGCTTCTGCTTTTGTAATCTGATCGTATTTATCAGCTTGGAAAAGTAAACGAAATACGAGCTCACTTGTTGAAGATATCTCAGGCTTTGAAACAATTATATCGAAGATAGTACCTGGTAATGGATGATGATCTATTAATATTTTTTTTGCAGGTGAATTTTCAATGTAGGGACCCATTTCACCAACTCTTTTACTTATGTTGTAGTCAAGACAGAAAATTAGATCTGAATTCTTTATAATGCTCTGACCTGCATTAGGATTGTATTCGAAAATTTCTATTTCTTTTATTCCATCCATCCACCTAAGAAAATATGGGAATGAATTGGGTACAACCAATCGAACTCTTTTTCCTTTGTTTTTGATGAAATGATATAATGCCAGGGAAGAGCCTATGGCGTCTCCATCTGGTGATACATGAGTAGTTATAAGAATGTTATGGGCGCTATCAATTGAGTCCATTATCTGATTCACCTTTTCGGGCTCTATAATAGAGGTGATCGAAGGTAGTATGTTCATAGCCTTACTAATATTTGTATTAAGATAGCAAAAGTACTAAATATTAACCGAAAATGCCCCATCTTTCGTTACATCATGAACTTCGATTCCTAATTGTTCACATTGATTAGCAATTGTTTTTGAAAAGTATGACGGTAAAGAGCTGTCAAGTACAATTGTTGATGGGCTAAATATGGTAAGTATATTATTAAGATTAAAATCCTTGTTTTGGGAAAGTATTAGAATGTCTAACGTAATACTTTTTTCTGGGGTGTTATTAAAAATTGAGCTGTCTGATAATCTGTAAATTGATTTTTCTCGATGGGGTAAAAGTCCGTTTTCAGGAACTTCAATATATTGACGTCTGTTTTTATGATAAAGTAAAATCTCACTTTTGTTTCTGCTGTTAAAAACTACCAATTGTGTTTGTTCAAACATCTTATTATTGTAGGTTTTGATTGTTAGAAGCGCCCAAACAAGTGCAAGAGATATAATAAGAGAGAGTGGCCTTTTATAAGAAACCCAAGTAGAAAACAAGTATATAAAACTTATTAGAAGAATTGTTTGCAATATTGAGACATTCAAATCTGAAAGCTGAGATAAAGGTAGTGCTTCAACAAAATATACGATTTGTAAAGTTACCTCAACTAATGTTCTTACTGTCCACTGTAGAATAGAGTGTATATACTCGAAGAAAAGTGAATTTGCAAAAAAAGGAAGGCTTAATATTAATAGAGGTATAACAGAGTATATAATAATGGCAGCTAGTGGTACTACTAAGATGTTTGTTGCAAAAAAGTATGTTGGGAATGTGCCAAAATAATAAAGCACCAATGGGAAAATGCCCAATTGAGCAGATAGTGAGATTGTTGATAGGTTCCATAAGTGTTTTAAAAATTTGTTTGTTGGCACGTATGTTCTTTGTAGTTTAGGTTGAAAAAACAGAATGGAAGCAACTGCTCCGAAACTCATCTGAAAACTAATATCGAAAAGTGTAAAGGGACGATATATAAGTATGAGAAAAGCAGCAGCGCATAATGTATTTAGTGTAAACCCTTTCCTTTTATAAATGTTGCCTACGCAATAAATTGTCAGCATAATTGCTGCTCTTACAACAGATGCAGTCATACCTGCTATAAAAACATAAGCCCAAAGAACAATTATAACTAGACATTGGCGCAAAATGTAAGCTATGCCTCTTCTGCCTAAAAATGAGAATATTACATTTATAACTAGATAGATAATTCCAACATGCAATCCGCTAACAGCAAGTACGTGTGCTGCTCCTGATGCACGAAATGCCTCCTGAATATTTTCAGACAGATCATTTTTGTACCCAATTGTTAAGGCAGAGATAAAAGCTTGTGCATCTCCACTGAGTTCTATAGAATTATAAAAGATTAGTGCTTTAGATCTTATTCGCTGCGAAACATAAGTGATTGAGTTGGACCTATTACCTGTTTTTTGCCAGTCAGTGGCTGCAATATATCCTGTGCCTGAAAATCCTCTGATTTTCATAAATCGAGGATAGTCGAAATCATCAGGGTTGCCGAAATTTTTGAATGGTTCTAATTTCGAGTAGAAGACTATTTCATCGCCTGGTTGTAGATGAAGAGCATTACTTGTCTGCTCAAAATATAGTACTACCTTTTTATTTTTTGGTAACGAAAGCTTAACATTACAAGCTACAGAACGGTTTTTTTTTTCAGGGATACTGATAATTGTGCCAATGTGATATTGACCAGTGTGCATTTCAATAGCACCTAGATTTGTGTTTACTTCCTGGTAATGATTTTGAATAAGGGTAAGTGATATCAAAAATATAAATAGGCCACTGCCAAAAACCCACCTTAGTTCATATTGCTTTTTCTTTGAAATAAATACTGAGAGGAGCATTACAAGTAGTCCAAAAAGTGCAGGTATCAACATTGGTGAGTTGAGCTGAGGAAATGTATGCCAAACAAGAGTGCTGATTATTACAGGAAGTAATAACCGAAAAAAAGGTGTTTTTCCTAAAAAACTGCTCATTTAAACAAACCAAGCCTCTTCTTTTATCTAACTACAGTCATACTAAAAAATTCTCTTCAGTGATTTACAGAGCTTTTAACTCTTTAATAGTCTCCTCCGGATTTTCTGAGGAGAAGACAAAACTGCCTGCAACAAGCACATCCGCACCTGCCTCTACAAGCATTTTTCCTGTTTTGAGATTAACGCCCCCATCCACTTCAATTAGAGTAGTTGAATTTCTTTTTATTATTAACTCCTTCAACTGAGAAACTTTTTTTAAAGTATTAGAAATGAATTTCTGGCCCCCAAAGCCGGGGTTTACAGACATAAGTAAAACCATATCCACTTCAGTTATGATATCCTCTAAAACAGAAACAGGAGTATGCGGATTGAGTGTAACAGCTGGTTTCATTCCATGGTTTCTAATCTCTTGCACAGTTCTGTGTAAATGCAAAGATGCTTCATAATGCACATTCATGTATGTTGATCCCATTTCTTCAACCTCTTTTAAAAATTTTTCGGGTTGAACTATCATCAGGTGGGTATCAAGTGTTTTATTTGTAACCTTTTTAAGAAGATTTGTAACTGCAAACCCAAAAGATATATTTGGCACGAACACTCCGTCCATTATGTCGAGGTGAATCCAATCTGCTTCACTTCGATTAAGCATCTCTATATCCTTTTCGAGGTTGAGGAAGTTGGCAGACAATAGCGAAGGTGCTACAATTGTGCTCATATGATTAAATTTTTATATTTTCAAAAGTAGATGTTTTTTTCTGTTTTTCAAAATTGATATTCTGCTGCAATATTAAATACGATTTTTGCTAATTGAGTATCTTGTGATTAAGTATGAGTTTTCCTCGTTAGTTTAGAAAAATAATTCTTTCCTGAAAAGGAAGACGTTCTTCAATATAACTGCATCTCACAAACTGACTTAGTATAGCAGAAACTAACACAGATGGTTCCTTATAACCATTTAGCCTTTTTTTTAATTGGAATTTTCCTTTTGAAATATAGATAATCATACTAACTGTTTTGTGTGATTAAAACGGCCGAAGATGCTGATTATTGCTATAATGGAATAAAAAAAGACATTTTTATTTCATAGTTATATAATTTACATATCTTTGTTATTGAATAATTAATAAAAGAATCAAAATGAAGAGCCTAATTTATCTATCAATAATGGCAGGACTAATTTTAATGTCATGTCAGAATAGTAACGACTACAAAGTCAACGGTGAGATTGTAAACGAAGCATATGAAGGAACAAATGTGTATATGCAGAAGATGACTGATGATGCAATGATTATTACTGATACTTCGGTGGTAATAAATGGAGAATTCTCTTTCTCTGGAAATGCAGAAGTTGCTGAACTTCGTTTTGTAACATTAGATGAAACAGTAAATGCTGAACAAGAAATTAGAGTGCCTGTATTAATAGAGCCTGGTAAGATTAATGTTAATTTCGACACCATAATTACAGTAAGCGGAACAAAAGTAAACGACGATTATAATAGCCTGAGACAAGAACAACATACATTGGTAAAACAAATAAGAGAGGTAGTTGGTCGGTTTAATGCTGCACAGTCAGAAGGAACATTAACAGAGACTCTTGAAGCTGAGGTGAACCAAGAATACGAAAGTATTAATAATCAACTTACAGAACTTAATTTTAACTTTGCAAAAAATAATATCACCAACGAGCTCGGTCAGTATCTGTTTATTTCATCATCTTCAATGTTCGAGCCAGATCAGCAAAGAGATATTTTAGCGAATGCTAGCGATTCATTTAAAGCCAAAGAAAATGTAAAACGTATTGTTGATCGTTTAGATAACCTTGAAAAAGTAGCTGTAGGTAAAAAGTTTGTTGATTTTACTCTTGCTGATCCAGAAGGTAACGAAGTTTCTTTATCAGACTACGCTGGAAAAGGCAAATATGTGCTAGTTGATTTTTGGGCAGCCTGGTGTGGACCATGTCGCAGAGAAATGCCATATGTTGTGTCTGCATACGAAAAATATAAATCCAAAGGTTTCGAAGTAGTTGGAGTATCATTCGATCAAGAATATGAAGCTTGGACAAAGGGAATTAAGGATTTAAATATGACTTGGCCTCAGATGTCCGACCTTCAGTACTGGAGCAGTCCAGTAGTAGATCTTTACGCCATAGTTGGAATTCCGCATACTGTACTGTTGGATAAAGAAGGTATTATTATCGAGAAAAACCTGAGAGGTGATGCACTTGAAGCAAAATTAGCTGAGTTGATGCCATAAGACATGTTTAGTTTATATTATATGAAAACATCTGAACTAGTGCTAATTGTACTTTTAGGTGTTTTTATTGCCTTCTCTACCACATCTTTATCTGCACAAAACGGAAAATTTACACTGGTAATTGATCCTGGTCATGGAGGAAAAGATCCAGGAGCATTAGGGTCTTCTTCTAAAGAAAAGGATATTGTGCTATCAGTAGCACTCAAATTAGGAGCGCTCATAGAAAGCAATCATCCTGATGTGGACGTTTTATACACACGCAACAAAGATTTGTTTGTGCCCTTGAATCAAAGAGCTTCAATAGCAAATAAGGCACATGCAAATCTCTTTATCTCCATTCATTGTAATGCATTAGATCGAAGAAGGACTTCCCCACAGGGAGTTGAAACTTTTGTCTTGGGGCTTCACAGGAGTAAAGACAATTTAGATGTAGCAAAAGCTGAGAACTCCGTTATTATGTATGAAGAGGATTATTCAGTTAAATACGAAGGGTTTAATCCAAATGAGCCTGAGTCGTATATTATATTTGAGTTTATGGCCAATGAGTTTCTCGATTTAAGTGTGTATTTTGCATCTTTAGTCCAAAATCAACTGGTCACAAATTCTAAAAGGGTTAACAGAAACGTTCGTCAGGCTGGCTTTCTGGTCTTAAGAGAGGTCGCTATGCCTAGCATTTTGGTAGAGCTTGGATACATCAGCAATAAACAGGAAGAGGCATATTTAAAAAGCACAAGTGGCCAAACATCTCTCGCCAGATCCATCTATAATGGATTTAGAGATTATAAGAAAGAATTTGATAAAAAAAGTTTTGTTTTCTCAAATGGGAGTGACTCTGATAATGTATCTGCTGTTCAGTCCACAGTCATTACTGCTTCACAGGACAAAGAATACAGGATACAGATCTTAACTTCATCCAAAAAACTCGATAGTGGGTCCCCCTCTTTTAAGGGTTTAAGCCCAGTAGAGTTCTACTACGATGGAGGTATTTATAAATATACTTATGGTAACAGCAACAATACTGAAAGCATAGTAAAAGAACTTAGAGAGGTTAAGAAGAAATTTAAAGATGCTTTCATTGTTGAATTTGAAAATGGACATCGTGTTAAATAAATATATATATCTATGAAGAGTAAGTTTAACAGGAATGTGATTATGGGTCTGACTTTCATTGCCAGCCTCTTTATGCTGTATTTCGGCATTAATTTTCTTAAAGGAGTGAATGTTTTAAAACAACAGAATCAATATTACGGTAAGTTCAACGATGTTTCTAAGTTATTAATATCATCACCTATCTACGTTAAAGGCTATCAGATTGGATTGGTGAGTGATATAAAGATGATTAGTTCAAGTCCAATGGAGTTTGCTGTTGGAATTAGTCTGACAGAAAAGTTTCCAATTCCCGTTGGAAGTTACCTTGAATACGGAACTGATGTTTTTGGTGCATCTACAGCAAACTTGATAATTAATCCTTCAGATAGGTATTATCAACCCGGTGATACGCTCGAAGGAAGAAGAGAAACCGGACTTATGGAGGGTGCTGCTGCAGTAATGCCTAAAGCTGATTCTATTATGGTTAGAATCGATTCTATATTATACTCTCTTAATCTTATATTGTCAAACCCGATGTGGGAAAGATCCATTGAGGGTATAGCTTCTACCGTTGATCAATTGAATCTCTCAAGTAATAGTCTTAACAGAATAGTTTCTTCTGTAGAGAAAGATCTTCCCGAGATTAGTGGCAATCTTTCTACAGTGAGTAGCGATTTAATGAATATAAGCAATGAACTCAACAAGATGGATATTCAGAACACATATAAATCTATAGATGAAACTATTGCAAATTTAAATTCGTTAACAAATAAAATCAATAATGACGATAGCTCATTAGGGCTTTTATTAAACGATACAAAGCTGCATGATAGTTTAAATGTTACCATTGATAACGCAGCAAAACTGCTTGAAGATATAAGGGAAAATCCCAATAGGTATCTTTCAATCAAATTGAGATTATTCTAACTTTAGCTGTTTATATCTCATAAGTGCCTTTTTAATTAAAATAGAATCATTCTAAATATGCTATTTTTTTTAATATGTTTGGTAACTCTTTATTTGTATGACTTTAAGTGACTTTTTTGTTTCGGTTTAGTTGTTTTTAAGTGTATAAAAGTATATTTTGTATGTGTCTGCTAATCAGTTGTGTCTAGAATTACCTCTTTGAGTAACAGCCTAATATAAAGGGTGATAACTCTATCCGATTGATTGATAGGACTGTTTTTTTAATAGATATTTATTTAATTTAGAACCATTTTTTTATCTCGATTATTTTTTGAAAATTTGTATCTAATTATCAGGAAAAGGATAAATCAAATTTAAGAGAAAAGAGCAATTTAAAACTAAATGAATAGTAATTTCGATATTTTATGGAGCAAATGCTTAAATGTTATCAAGGATAATATCCCTGAACCGGCATTCAATACATGGTTTGCACCTATTGTTCCATTGAATTATGAGGATAATGTTCTAACCATACAAGTACCTAGTCAGTTCTTCTACGAATATTTAGAGGATAAATATCTTGATATTATCCAACAAACACTTTATAGAGAAATAGGCGAAGGAACCATACTTAATTATCGTATACTTGTCGAAACTGAAAGCAACACAGCAGTTGAAATGCGAGGTGAGAGCAAAAGTTTTACAGGAGCAGAGAAGAATACCAGTAAAAAAATTTCTGCTAAGGTCCCAAGCCCATTCGATAGAGTCGAAACATCAGAGTTCGATTCACAGATAAATAAAAAGTACAAATTCAATAATTTCTTCGAAGGAGAAAGTAATCGACTTACTCGTACAGCTGCCGAAGCTGTAGCTAATAATCCTGCAAAGACAGCTTTTAACCCTCTTTTTATTCATGGCCATTCTGGTGTTGGTAAAACACATCTTTGCCACGCTCTTGGTTCAGAAGTGCAAGAGCTTTATCCCGATAAGAAGGTCCTCTATCTTTCGGCACACCTATTTAAAGTGCAATACACAGATGCTAGAAGATTTAATACTATAAATGATTTTATTAATTTCTACCAGAGCATTGATGTCTTAATTATTGATGATATTCAAGAATTATCAGGTCTGGAGAAAACTCAGAATACTTTTTTCCACATCTTTAATCATCTCCACCAGAACAATAAGCAGCTGGTGATGACATCAGACTGTGCCCCTATGGATATGCAGGGAGTTGAGGAGCGACTTTTAACACGTTTCCGTTGGGGATTAGCTACAAAATTAGAGCGGCCTGATAAAGAACTTCGTAAAAAGATACTTCAAAATAAAATACTTTCGGATGGTCTCTCAATTCCAGAAGATGTAATCGACTTTATAGCAGATAGTGTAACTGAGAATGTGCGTGATCTTGAAGGAATTGTTGTTTCACTAATGGCTCACTCTATTATTAACAATCGTGAGATCGATATGAGCCTTGCTCGCAGAGTTGTGGAGCAAAGTATTAAGTTCGAGAAAAAACGTATTACCGTTCAGAAAATCAAAGATGCTGTATCTGATTATTATAGTATTAAGAAAGATCTTATACAGTCCACCTCACGTAAGCGCGAAATTGTCCAAGCTCGTCAGGTAACAATGTATTTCATCAAAAAACATACGGAACTATCGCTTTCTCAAATAGGCGTTCAGGTTGGTAATCGTAGCCATGCCACAGTTTTACATGCTTGTAATACTGTCAAAAATTATTATGATTTCGACAAAGGTTTTCGATCTGATCTTGAGGAGATTGAAAAAATCTTATACTCATAACTCATAATAGTTACTTCAAATAACAGTTTCTTTCTAGCTCCTATTTTTTTGCAATTATTTATTGCATTAGAGAATCTATTCACTATATTTGCCTTTTGCACGTAATCATATAAGAAATGAAATATATCAATAACAGCATATTAGTTATATTTTTGCTGTTTTATGCTTCTGCACTTCACGCACAGGTGCCTGAAGGATTTTATATATCTACTGAAGGAAAAAGTGGTGCCGAACTTAAAACTACTCTATTTAATATAATTAAAAATCCAAGAGTCATTGCTTACTCTCAGCTCTGGGAAGCTTTTGAAAACACCGACACTGGTAAGAACAGCAAAGTATTGGATATGTATTCCGATAACCCTAATGGTGTAGCCGACTATTATTACGATTTTAGAAATAATCGTTGTGGAGTCTTCAGAAAAGAAGGTGACTGTTTTAATAGAGAGCATGCATTACCAAGAAGCTGGTTTAGAGGGAACAAGTTATTAGAATCAGATCTGTTTAATTTATACCCAACCGATGGTTATGTAAACAACAGAAGAAGTAACCTACCTTTTGGAGAAGTTGGTATTGCTTCATGGGAATCTACAAATGGATCAAAAGTAGGTCAAAATACTTTTGGAGGTTACACAAAAACCGTGTTTGAGCCTATTGACGAGTATAAAGGAGACTTTGCACGTACATACTTCTACTTAGTCACCGCATACGAAGATGTCTTGTCTTCATGGAGGTCCGAACAAGTTGGAGGTGAAGCCTACCCAGGTTTTAGTGATTGGTCGCTTGAGTTGCTACTAAAATGGCACCGAGAAGATCCGGTTAGCATTAAAGAAGTAAGACGAAATGAGGAGGTTTATAAAATACAAGGTAACCGCAATCCATATATAGATTATCCCGATTTACCCGAATATGTATGGGGTGTTTTGTATGATGAAGCGTTTAGTACAAATAGTCTTTCAGATAGTTTCTATCTTATCGAATATAGCCCATTTGAGCGATGGCTTCATAAGCAGCAATGGATTGATAGTCTGAAAGACTATTTATACAAGTAGTTTGATGAGGAGAATAACTAAAATCATATTTCTTTTATCTTTTATTTTATTTGGTAGGTCAAATGTAGTTTTACCTGATAGCGTAAAAATTGCAGTAATTACCGATATACATTTCCTTTCTAAAAAACTTGCTTCAACTGGTACGGCTCTTACTACATTCGAGAACACTACAGGACGAAATATTGATGATCTTCATTCCGTATTGAATACAGTCATAAACGATCTTATAAAAGAAGAAATTGATGTGCTTTTTATAACAGGAGATTTATCTAATCATGGTGAACTCCAAAGTCATATCGATTTTATTGAAAAGTTAAAGCATTTAAAAGATTCAGGAATTCGTATATTTGTTACTCCAGGTAATCACGACATTAACATACCAGATTCAAAACGATATATCGGTAATGAATCAATTGCAGTAGCATCTGTAACTGATGATGAATTTGAACAACTATATGACTCTTATGGTTTTGGAGATGTCCTTTATAGAGATGAGTCATCACTTAGTTATGTTGCAGAGATAAATAAGGATGTCTGGCTTTTATCAATTGATGCTAATCGTTACGATGAGAATATAAATTCTTCAATTACAGGTGGAAGAATTCGGAACGAAACAATGATTTGGGCACTTCAAATTTTACAAGTAGCTCAAGATAAGGGAGTGAGAGTGTTAGGGATGATGCATCATGGTTTAGTTGAACATATGCCCTTTCAAAGTGCTTTTTTCTCTGATTATCTTATCGAAGATTGGAGGAATAAAGCGGATAGCTTAGCAGATGCCGGACTAAACATTATATTTACAGGTCATTTCCATTCAAACGATATAACACTTCATAAATCACCTTCAGGTAATATTATTTATGATGTAGAAACAGCAAGCCTTTCGCAGTATCCGTTTGTTTATAGGGTAATGAATCTAACCGACTCTACTCTATCTATCGAATCTCGATTTATAACATCTATTCCAGCGAACTCTAATTTAGAGGTAGAGTATCGATATAAGGTTGAGGAGATAACCAGAAGAGTTGCAGTGAGCCGCTTAAATGCACTTGGTTTGCCAATGCCTCCAAGTATTAATGAAGTTCTCATAGAGATGATAGTAAAACTCTATATATCACATGTCAGAGGAGATGAAGTGGTTGATAGTGAAATGCTAGAAATAATAGAGTCATTTGCTGCTTTACTAGGAAATGAAGTTCATAACGAAGATTATTCTTTCGATTTCCCCCCTGAGGATAACAATCTGATTATTGAGTTAGCACCTATTAAACGTTGAAAAATATCAATTGTGAATTTAAAAGATGAGTTAAATTTATGTATGAAACCCAACTCGGTTGAGGCCGGTTGCGATGAAGCAGGTCGCGGCTGTCTCGCTGGTCCTGTATTTGCTGCTGCGGTCATACTTCCACATAATTTCAACTGTAAAGAACTCAACGACTCAAAGATGCTGACAGAGAAACAAAGAAATGAGCTGCGAAAGATAATCGAAGCAAATGCAATCTGCTATTCTGTTGCTTCATGCTCACCCGAAGAGATTGACACCCTTAATATCTTATGGGCATCAGTAAACGCCATGCACAAAGCATTGTCAAGCCTTACTGTACAGCCCAATCATATAATTGTTGATGGAAATAGATTTCTACCTTTTAAAGAAATAGAACATACATGTGTAGTAAAGGGCGATTCTAAATTCCAATCAATTGCAGCAGCGTCTATACTTGCTAAAACATATCGTGATGATTATATGAAGCGTATTGGCGAACAATTTCCCGAATATGAATGGGCTACTAATAAGGGATACCCAACAAAAAAGCATCGTCTTGCCATAAAGCACTATGGTATTACTGAATATCACCGTAAAAGCTTTAATCTAATAGAGAAACAATATGAACTCAACTTTTCAGAAAGTTAGATGTCAATCTAATCTAATAAACCTCTTTAATTTTTTGTCGTAATTGTATATCTCTCCCTTTTCAATATTGTAGTACCATCCAATTACATTTAATCTGCCTTCTTTCACCCTTTTCTTTATATAGCTATACTTCATTAAATGGCTCATCTGCTCAACAATATTTAATTGCTCAGTAATCACACTCCTCTGCTCAATTGTTATTTTGTTGTTTGCTATTTTCTCTTCTACAATTTTCTTAACCGGGAGTGCAAGCTCCATCCATTTTTTTGTATGAGGAAGGTCTTTGAGCTCTTTATCTTGATATAAGGCAGCACATCCTCCACAATTAGAATGGCCACACACAATGATATTACTAACCTCCATTTGATTAACAGCATATTCAATAGCAGCTGTCGTAGATAAGTGGGTATCTGAATGTTTTTTGTAGAAAGGTATAAGGTTAGCAATATTTCTTACAACAAATAGTTCACCCGGAAAAGTTTGAGTTATCAAATTGGGTACTACCCGTGAATCTGAACATCCAATAAACAGTGTGTGAGGATTTTGTTTATTCCCAAGTTCTTCAAAAAATTGTTGCCGTGGAATGAATTCGTTCTCTTTAAAGTCTTTTATGCCGTTAAGAAGACGTCTATAATGTGATAAATTTGAATTTTCTTTTTCTTTTAAATGCATAAGTAAGTATCGCTATCTGAATATTTCAATGTATAACATTTAACTACCCATTTGGGTTGAAAATTATAGAAGTATTCTTTTAAAAGCTTCGTCACTTCAAAAAAATATTATCAATTAAGATAGAAGATATACGATGGTTATTTTGTTTCTCTTAAACTAAGTTGAATTCTTTTTCTTTCAATATCAACTGAAATCACCTTTACTTTTACATGCTGGTGTAATGAAACAACCTCGGCAGGATTCGATACAAACCTGTTTGCCATTTCGGAGATATGAACTAGTCCATTTTCCTTAATCCCAAAATCAACAAAGCATCCAAAATTGGTTATGTTGGTTACAATACCGTTTAGAACCATACCTTCTCTTACATCATTGATAGTTCTAATATTTGAATCAAATTCAAGGACCTGCACTTTTGAGCGTGGGTCCCTACCAGGCTTCTCCAGCTCCAATAAGATATCAGTAAGAGTTTCTGTTCCTACTGTTTCGTTCTGATACTTTTTTATATCTATATTTTCAATAATATGTTTATTGCCAATCAGGTCTTTTACTGAGCTGTTTAAATCTTTAGCCATTTTCTCAACAATATGATAACTCTCGGGGTGAACGGCAGAATTGTCGAGTGGGTTATCAGCCGTAGGTATTCGAAGGAATCCAGCCGCCTGTTCAAATGCTTTTGCTCCTAAACGTGGCACCTTCATAAGTTCCTTTCGGCTTTCAAAAGCTCCATTTTCGCTCCTGTAATCAATAATCTTTTGAGCCAATGATTCACCCAAACCCGAAACATATGTAAGCAACTGTTTACTTGCAGTGTTTACATTTACACCTACAAGGTTTACGCAACTCTCTACTGTCTGGTCTAAAGAGCGCTTCAGGTTAGACTGATCAACATCATGTTGATATTGGCCCACTCCAATAGATTTAGGGTCTATCTTTACTAATTCTGCAAGCGGATCGCTCAAACGCCTGCCGATAGATACAGCTCCTCTAACAGTTACATCATATTCAGGAAACTCCTCTCTCGCGATTTTCGAAGCAGAGTATACCGAAGCTCCATTCTCACTCACAACAAAAACTTTAACCTCCTTGTCATATCTTATGTTAGTGATAAAACGCTCAGTTTCTCTACTTGCTGTGCCATTACCAATTGCAATTGCATCAATTTTATATGCCGAAACCAACTTTGTAACTTTATTTGCTGCTTTAGAGAATTCATTCTGAGGAGGATGAGGATATATTGTTTCATTGTGCAGCAAATTGCCCTGTTCATCCAGACAAACAAGCTTACATCCGGTACGGTATCCCGGGTCTACTCCCATTATTCTTTGTTGACCAAGCGGAGCAGCAAGAAGCAATTGTCTTAAATTATCTGTAAATACCTTAATAGCAGACTCGTCAGCCTTTTCTTTAGAGAGATTGGCAAATTCAGTTTCAATAGAAGGTTTTAGTAGTCTTTTGTAACCGTCAACCACGGCTTCTTCTACATGATCTGCTGCTTCTGTGTCATTCTTAGCATACATTCTAACAAGTTGGTCTAGGCTCTTCTCATCATCTACAGAGATCGAGACACGCAAAACACCCTCTGCTTCAGCTCTTCTAATAGCAAGCAGACGGTGCGAAGGGCATTTAGCCAATGCTGAAGAGAAGTCAAAATAGTCTTTATATTTCTCACCATCCCCTTCCTTGCCTTTCACAACTTTAGACGATATAACAGCTTCACGTGAAAAGATATTACGCACTTTATTTCTTGCATCTGCATCTTCATTCACCAGCTCTGCAATAATGTCGCGTGCACCTCTTAAGGCTTCATCAATGTCTGCAACTTCACCCTTAATAAATTCAGCCGCTTTTGCTTCGGCCGAACCTCTATTTTGAGCCAAAAGCCACTTAGCCAAATCTTCTAGCCCCTTTTTTCTTGCAATCTCAGCTCGTGTCTGTCTTTTTGGCTTGAATGGTAAATATATATCTTCCAATTGTGTTGAATCCCAGCAATCAATAATATTTTGTTCTAGTTCATCAGTCAGTTTTTCCTGTTCAGATATCGATTTTAGTATATACTCTTTCCTTTTCTCAAGCTCTAAATATTTGTCATTTAGTTCTTTAATGTTTGCAATTTGCACCTCATCAAGTCCGCCAGTTAACTCCTTTCTGTAGCGACTAATAAATGGTATTGTGGCACCCTCATTTAAAAGTTTGATGGTACTTTCAACGTTTCTGCTTGATAGATTAAGCGATTTAGAAATTAATGAAGTTGTTACTGACATCTATTTATTGAATTTATGCTTGTTTTGATCAAATACAAAAATACAAGAATTTTCTCTATCTTTGTTTGATATGACAATTGTAAATTCTTCAGCCCTGAGAGAATAGTAATATGGCAAAACTAAAATCAGCTTATTTTTGTAGTAATTGTGGTTATGAATCACCAAAATGGATGGGAAGATGCATTGCATGTGGTGAGTGGTCTACTTTTGTAGAAGAATTGGTTCGTAAAGATGCATCATCGCCTAAAGAAGATACACGCTCATTTGCAGATGTAAAATCAAAACCTCTCCCCCTGAAAGATATCAAGGCAGGAGAAGAGCAGCGTATAGATATGATCGACGAAGAGCTAAATCGTGTCCTTGGTGGAGGACTTGTGCCAGCATCAGTTGTTTTACTAGGTGGTGAGCCCGGCATAGGTAAGTCGACCTTAGTTCTGCAAACAATTCTTAAACTTAAAAATATACTTACACTTTATGTATCGGGCGAAGAGAGTGCCCGACAACTTAAATTGAGAGCAGATCGGATAGGTCTCGAAAATGACAATTGTCTACTACTATGTGAAACTAATCTCGATGAGATATTCAAGAATGTTAAGGAGGTATCACCTCAACTCTTAATTGTCGATTCAATACAAACTATATACAGTGAAGCTCTAGAGTCATCTCCAGGCACAATATCACAAGTCAGAGAGTGTGCATCATCACTACTTAAATTTGCAAAGCAGAGTGGAACACCTGTACTTCTAATAGGGCATATCACTAAGGACGGAAGTATTGCAGGACCCAAAATACTTGAGCATATAGTCGATGCTGTAATACAATTTGAAGGCGACCAGCATTATATGTATCGTATCTTAAGGAGTATAAAGAATAGATTCGGTAGCACAGCTGAGATTGGAATTTATGAAATGAACCAATCGGGATTAAGAGAGGTGAGTAATCCATCAGAATTACTACTTACTCGCAATCGCGAAGGACTAAGTGGTATAGGAATTTCAGCTGCAATAGAGGGTATACGGCCATTTCTAATCGAAACGCAATCTCTTGTAAGTTCTGCCGCATACGGCACGCCTCAGCGTTCGACTACCGGTTTTGATGTAAGAAGAATGAATATGTTGCTAGCCGTACTTGAAAAGAGGGCAGGTTTCAAGTTAGCTCAGAAAGATGTATTTCTTAATATTGCAGGAGGGCTTAAAGTTAATGATCCAGGGATGGATCTATCGGTGATAAGTGCAGTTCTATCTTCAAGTCTCGATATAGCAATTGATAATGACACCTGCCTCTGTGGTGAGGTTGGTTTGTCGGGAGAAATACGTCCAGTCAATCGAATAGAACAGCGCATTCAAGAAGCAGAGAAGCTTGGCTTTTCCAGAATCCTCATACCTGCAAACAACCTAAAAGGATTTAATAAAAAAGTTTCTATAGATATAAAACAGGTTTCAAAAGTGAGTGATGCCTTTCGTTTACTTTTCTCTTAATATTATCTGTTTCCACTATGCTATACACTTAAAATTGTAAGGGAACATTTTTTTACTCGAAAAATAAATATTACATTTGCATTCTAATTACACAAAACGGTACCTTGGCCGAGTGGTTAGGCGTCGGTCTGCAAAACCGGTTACGGCGGTTCAAATCCGCCAGGTACCTCACTCTTTCTTAAAAGCTTCAGTTACCCTACTGAAGTTTTTTTTCCATGAGTCAACTACCGATTCAAAGAAATCCTCAGCACTCTCTTTTATTACATCCCATTTTGTATCAGTAATACCTTCGTATTCATCCAACTTGGCGGCTAAATTATCTCTTATCTCTTTTAAGTTCTTTAGTTGTTTGTAATAGCCTTCTTTTGCATCATCAGCTATTTCATCAGCTTTCTGTTCCATATTTTCGATAAACTCCTTAAGTTCATCCAGCAATTCATGCGTTTTTTGTTTAAAATCGTCTTTCTTCATATTGTTTAAAATTAGAGATATGTAGTTTCCTTAATATTTCAATTTCATTAAATAAACACACTGTTAATGTAGTTAGTTCAATTTAATAATAAACCACGAAAAGATTTATGATACATATCGTGGTTAAATAACATTAATTTCACTTTTTAATAATATAAGTAAGAAATAAAACTACCTAAAAATTAAATAATGAGCGACAATATGACAATAAAAGCCAGTGAATTTGTGTATATTTGCAGGTTTAATAATAGGCAATACTTATGTTGAATATAATTATATTTGGTGCCCCCGGGTCAGGAAAGGGCACACAAGGTGAAAAGTTGGCCAAAAAATATGGTCTTGAGCATGTCTCAACTGGAGATATGCTGCGTGCAGAAATAGAAGCGGGTACAGAATTCGGACGTCTGGCAGATTCATATATCTCAAAGGGTAATCTAATTCCCGATGAGGTGATGATTTCAAAGCTTACCGAATTAATGGAGAAAAGAAATGGTGCAAAAGGTTTTATCCTCGATGGTTTTCCAAGAACAATTGCGCAAGGAGAATCGCTTGATAAGATGTTGGATGAGCATGAAGAGAAAGTTACAATAGTAATTAGTCTCGAAGTAGAGGAAGAGGAACTAATAAGCCGTATTCTCAAGAGAGGTGAAATTTCAGGTAGATCTGATGATAACAGAGAAACTGTTGAATCGAGATTAAATGTCTATCATGAACAGACCTTACCGCTTAAAAATTTTTATTTAGAGCAAGGAAAGTTGGTTAGAGTAATGGGTCAGGGTAGTATAGATGAAATATTTGAATCTATCACAACCATTATAGACAGGTTATTAGTTTAAAATTCAATTATGGCGGAAACAAATTTTGTAGATTACGTAAAAATATTTTGCCGTTCCGGTAAGGGAGGGCGTGGGTCTGCACATTTCCGCAGAGAAAAGTATGTACCTAAAGGCGGTCCCGATGGTGGCGACGGTGGCGACGGTGGAAGTGTTATCCTAAGAGGCAATCGCAACTATTGGACTTTACTTCATTTGCGATATCAGCGTCATATCTTTGCAGGTCATGGAGAGGGAGGATCTGGTGGTCAGTCTTTTGGAAAAAAAGGTGAAACAAAGGTAATAGAAGTGCCTTGTGGTACGGTAGCCTACGATGCACATACCGGTGAATATTTATGCGATATCACCGAAGATGGAGAAGAGGTGGTATTGCTCAAAGGTGGCAGAGGTGGGCTTGGTAATGTTCATTTCAAGTCTTCCACTAACCAAGCACCACGTTATGCACAACCTGGTGAACCTTTTGAAGAGAGGTGGATAATACTTGAATTGAAGCTTCTTGCCGATGTGGGATTAGTAGGTTTCCCAAATGCAGGTAAGTCAACTCTGTTATCTGTAGTTTCTGCAGCAAAGCCTAAAATTGCCGACTATCCATTCACAACACTAGTTCCCAATCTTGGCATAGTAAGCTATCGCGACGGCAAATCATTTGTTATGGCAGACATACCCGGAATTATTGAAGGTGCTAGCGAAGGTAGAGGATTGGGTCTGAGATTTCTTCGTCATATCGAAAGGAATTCAATATTGTTGTTTATAATACCTGCAGATAGCGACGACATAAAAAATGAGTACAATATATTACTGAATGAATTAAAAGAATATAATCCAGAGTTGCTAGACAAATCTCATTTGCTCGCTATTTCTAAATCAGATATGCTTGATGAAGAGTTGACAGATGCTATTACTAAAGAACTCCCAAATGTGCCATATGTCTTTTTCTCATCTATTACCGGAAAAGGAGTGCAATTACTAAAAGATATGGTATGGAAAGAGCTTAATTCAGATAATTTCACACCTAATATGGTTTCTAGTGAGGGTATAATTCATAGAAACCTCGATATATCAACAATTAAATTTGAAACTGAAGAAGAGTTGCAATATCCTGAAGATGAAGAGAATGATGAAACATCACCCACAATATAACAACCTGCTTCAATTTGATCAGTTAAGCCAGATAAACGATATCGTTCATTTCTCAACTACAAGGGTGGGGGGAGTTAGCAATGGTACATACTCATCATTCAATATGGGTAATTTTTCTGATGATAGTCCTCTTAATATTCACGAAAACCGCAAGATACTTGCACAGATGTTTTATATGAAGATGAGTGACTTTATCATTCCTCATCAAACACACGGAACAAGAGTCTTAAAGATAGATGAAGAGTTTCTCAAATTAGATCACACCACATCAATTGAAATTATGTATGGTGTAGATTCAATCATAACCGATATAAGAGATAAGTTTCTTTGCGTAACTACTGCCGACTGTGTTCCTATAATAATTTTTGACAAAAAGACTAAAGCTATAGCAGCTATCCATGCCGGTTGGAAAGGTACTTCCGGAAAAATTGTAGATAAAACAATTTCAGCAATGCAAAAAGAATATAACTCAACGCCTCAAGATATGTTTGTTGGTATAGGACCGGCAATAAGCCAGCAAAACTATGAAGTGGGAAATGAAGTTATTCAGGAAATGAGTGATAATGGTATCGACTTGTCTCATTCCAATGTTTGCACAGAAAAATACAGCACCTCTAAATACCATATAAATCTTAAAGAAATTAACCGACGTGAGCTTATCAGTCTAGGTGTTCCAGAAGCCAATATCGAAACTTCTCAACTTTGCACTTTCGAGAAGCAAGAACTCTTTTTCTCTGCTCGTAGACAAACAGTACATTCCGGTAGGATGTTAACGGGTATTATGCTCAAATAATTCACTGTTTTCAAATGATTCTAATTTAAAATTGATGTTTTAAATTGAGCTTGTGTGATATACTTATGTGGTATAAAAAAGGAGCAGATTGTAAAATCCACTCCCTTTTCTATTTTTATTTTATGCTTAGCGCACTACCTATATAATTTGTTATATTAATAACGTGCACTTACTACTTCCCAGTCAATTATTTTCCAGATCTCTTTTAAGTGCTCAGCACGACGATTTTGATAGTCTAGATAATATGAGTGTTCCCATACATCAAAACCTAGTATCGGCGTTAAATCCTGAGTTACCGGGTTACCTGCGTTGCTTTCTTTGTGAATTGAAAGTGTACCGCTAGCATCTTTTGCTAACCATACCCATCCCGAACCAAATACACCAACACCTGCTGCATTAAATTCTTCTTTGAATTTTTCAAATGATCCAAACTGTTCATTAATTGCATCGGCAAGCTTGCCTTTTGGCTCACCACCACCATCTTTCTTAAAAGAGGTGAAATAGATGTTGTGATTTAAAATCTGACCAGCATTGTTAAAGATTGGGCCATCGCTCTTCTTTACAACTGTTTCTAGGTCGGCATTTTCAAATTCTGTGCCTACTACCAATTTTTTCAAATTGTCAACATACGCCTGATGGTGCTTGCCATAGTGCAGTTCTACTGTTTGTTTG
>CAZSBA010000013.1:0-39846 GCA_964605035.1 uncultured Proteiniphilum sp.
GCATGTCTATCTTGAAAAACCGACCGGTCATAATCCTGCAGAAAATGAAATACTTATGGAGGCTGTTAAGAAATACAAAGTTGTGGCCGCTACGGGCATGCAACGCAGGTCATGGCCAAACGTGATTAATGCTGTTCATGAAGTAAGAAGTGGCGCTATTGGTGATGTTTTTTTTAGTAAATGTTGGTATTCAAATAATCGACCTTCAATTGGTGTAGGTAAAGTAGCTGCAGTACCTGAATGGCTGGACTGGGAGTTATGGCAGGGCCCAGCACCAAGAGTATCTAACTATAACGATAATTATCTTCACTATAACTGGCACTGGTTTTATAACTGGGGAACAGGAGAAGCAGGCAATAATGGCGTTCACTTTATTGATATTGTGCGTTGGGCTATGGGATTAACCTTCCCAACAGCAGTGAATTCATCTGGTGGCAGATACTATTATAATGACGATTGGGAGTTCCCGGATTCTCAGACTATAAATTTTGAGTTTGGAAACGAAAAATTGATATCGTGGGAAGGCAAAAGTGCTAATGGCAGAGGAATAGAGAGTTCTTCAGTAGGTGCAATATTTTACGGGAGCGAAGGATCATTGGTTTTAGGTGGTGGTAATGCATACAAAATATATGATAAAAATGATAATGAGATAAAAAACATCACCAGTGAGATGGGGTTCACCGCGGGTGATATTGCTAATCCCACACAGCAACTTGATCACTACCATTATTTGAATTTTATTGATGGAATACGTAAGGGCACAGCTTTAAATGCCGATATGAATGTTGGTTGCATTAGCTCAACTTTAGCTTTGCTAGGAAATATTGCACAAAGAACGAAAAACACTTTCATGACTAACCCAATTAATGGAAGGATACTTGATAACAAAGAGGCTCAAAGCATGTGGGGCCGCGAATATCAGAAAGGTTGGGAAATGACACTTTAATATTAATAAAGCTAATTCAGAACTATTCTAAAAATGAATATACAATTTCATTAGATTGATGGTTTGGACTATGTTAGGACCTGTTGCTCATAGCGACACGATGCATTTAAATCAGTAGCTTATTTACTGCAAATGTATGATTAAGAGAAATCCAACGCAAGAACAGCTAACCTCACTACTTCATTAGCTCCAATGAAAATTGATGCTCCATTAACCTTCTTTGAATTATTAGATTATATGAGCATCAATTCAATTGTTATAGAATCCAAAAAGTATTTTAGCATGAACTATTTTTTTAAATCATGAAGTAGTAATTTTGCTTCATTTAAACCATCACGATAAACATCTTCCAAGTAAATTATTTTCCCATTATTTCGCTTGCTGACGTTCGAGGCTTCCATGAAAGTAAAGATCTCAATTGTTTCATTTGGAGTAACCGGCATTTCTCCAGTTGTGAAAAATTTAACAATTTCATCTAATAATACGCCATAACCTTCAAACCCTCCTGCTGGTAGGGCTCCTCCATCAGTAAAAACTGTTCCTCCATAAACACTTTTACCGGTTCTCCTGCCCCTGAAAGTTCCAATACGTCCATCACTCCATAGACCTGAAACAACATCTGTATCTTCTGATGACATTCTGTTAACAGCAACACATCCTGTACCCATTATTGTAAAAAGACCCTCAATACCATGTATTCCATACCACCCGAAATCAGGATGCGTAATCTCTCTTACAGCAGGAGAATACGTATCTCCACCTAAAACTTTTCCGAACTCTCCATTTCTAAATTTAATATTCTGAGGAGTAAATCTCACTGCAGATGAGGAAAAATATGGTACGTTATAATTTATTGAGAGTTGATTTATTGCAATGGCCTGAGCTAATGTAGCCGCAAGAGGTTTATCAATAAAAACCGGTTTACCTGACTTAAATACTTCAAGTGCTTGTTGTAAGTGTTCATTGCCATCATTTGTCTCCAACAAAACATAATCTACCTTCTCTAATAATTCAGCTATTGAAGTAACAATTTCAACTCCCAATTCTTCGACCTGTTTGATGTATCCGGGAATTCGATTATAACTTGACTCTATGGTTTTAGAACCATATGGGTAAGCTGCAACAATTCTGTAGTCTTTATATTGCTCTTTCCTATCATCTCCATTTAATTCTTTTGTGAATGCAATAGAATGAGAGGTATCAAGTCCTATTATACCAATTTTCTTTTGTGAATATGACAACAGAACAATTCCTGTCATAATTACTATTAGAATAGTTTTAAGTCTCATAGATTAATATTTTTAATATTGTTAGTTTTACAAAGTTTATAAATATAGTTAATCCAACAACGATGCACTATCCCTATCCAAATAAAGTATAGCTCCTGTTTTTTTTCTTAAAATTGTGGCGGGACACTCTTTACTTATATCACCCTTAAGAGTACGATACACCGCATTTGCTTTGTTTCTTGCCGGTACCATACAGAACATTTTCTTTGCTTTAAGCAGACCAGGTATAGTTACGGTGATGGCATGTGTAGGCACCAAACTTATATCAGCAAACAATTTCTCGTTTACCTGCTGCTGCTTGCATGCATTATCAAGCTCCACCAGTTTAACAAGTTTTGTATCATTGAAATCTGCAACTGGAGGATCATTAAAAGCAATATGCCCGTTTTCACCGATTCCCAGGCAGACAATATCTACAGGATTTTTTAAAAGTAGTGCGGCATATCTTTCACTTTCTTTTTCTGGGTCATCGGCAAGTCCGTTAATATAATTTACACTTTTGAATTGCACCTTGCGAAATAGTCTGTCCCTCAAAAAGTTCCCAAAGCCTTGTGGAGCATCTTTTTCTAATCCGATATACTCATCCATATGAAAGGCATTTATTCTTTTCCACTGAATATTTTCATCTTCAATAAGTGCTTTCATGAAGTCACTTTGCGAAGGGGCAGCTGCAAATATCATGTTTATTTCATCCTTATCTTTTAAAAAAGATTGAATAGTTTCTGAGACATTTTCCGCAGCTTCTTTCCCCATTTCATCCCTATCAGGGAAGATCCTCACCTCCAACAATCCTACTTTGAAAGTTGTTACATTTTTACTTTTTTTCATAAATGACATTTCCTTCTAAGATTGTGTGTGAAACATTAATATTATCATCAAAAATTACAAAATCTGCATCTTTACCTATTGCGATTGATCCTTTGTCATCATCAATTTTCATAATTCGTGCAGGTGTAAGGGTAATCATTTTAACAGCCTCTACAAGTGGAACTTGTGCTAGCTGAACCATGGTTCTTACTAATCTGTCTGTAGTTGCCACGCTACCTGCAAAAGCAGTACGATCCGGTAATTTTGCAACTCCATCTTCAATTATTACTTTCTGCCCTTTTTCAAGACTACCCAATATACTTTCACCATCCGGCATTCCCGCACCTCTCATAGAGTCTGTGCATAATGCAGTTCTATCTGGACCTTTAAATTTATAGACGAACTGCAAAAGCGACTTAGGAAGATGGACTCCGTCTGCAATAATCTCAACGGTCATATCATCTATCATATATGCAGCTTCCAACACACCTGCATAACGAAATGCGTTCCTTCTTGTTACTGATGACATTGCTGAATATAGATGTGTAACGTGAGTAAATCCTGAATGAAATGCTTTTACGGCCTCTTCAAAAATAGCATCGCTATGAGCTATAGAAGTTAGAATATTTCTTGAAGCCAAAACTTCACCAAACTCAAATGCTCCGGGTAGTTCAGGAGCCAGACTCCATCTTACTATGTCATCTGATTCAGCTAAAATCTTGTTATACTCTTCTGGTTCAGGATTCCTTAAATATTTTGGATCTTGTGCTCCTCGCTGGTTATATGAGAAGTAGGGACCTTCGAGATGTAATCCTAAAAATTTAGCTCCTTTGTTGTTTTGACTATTTGCCTTACGATATATATAGAAAGTTTTCAACAGCTCTTCATAAGTACTTGTAAGTGTTGTAGGTAGAAGTGCAGTAGTCCCATGTTTTGCATGCATCTCTGCAGCCCCTATGTAAGCTTCAACAGTACCATCCATAAAATCGTGTCCTCCACCTCCGTGTGTATGGATATCTATGAAACCTGGTGATACATATTTACCTGAGGCATCAATTACCTTATATCCTTCTGCCAAATCAGGTATTTCTCCATCAATAATCGCTTTAAGTTTTCCATCCTCTATTACTAGGGACATGTTCTCTTCTATTTTGTTCGGGAAAACAACTTTTCCTCTTTTTATGACGACACCATTACTCATTATATAAAGTATTTATTTTTATAGACAATCAGTTTTAATCAACCAAGACTAGCTGTTTTTGAGTTTCTTTATGCTCCAGGTGTCAATACTGTTTCCATGAGCTCCGTACCATACGATATAAGCAAAACAGGGAATTAGTATCCAATAAGCCAGCTTCATGGATTCAAATGCAACTATCTCTCCTACAAAAGCATTGTAAACAATCGGCATGATAGCGCTTCCACATAATGCCATTACAAGCAATGCAGACCCAAGATTAGTGTATCTTCCCAAGCCCCTAATTGCCAGAGGCCAGATGCCAGCATAAAGCAGGGCATTAGGTAGTCCCATCATCACCAGGAACCAAAGAGAGATATCTGTAGTCAATCCAAGAAATTTCACAGTCCCTGATGTGGTAATTATCAAAATGGAGAGTATAGTATTGATAGATGCACTTATTAAAAGAGCATATCGTTGATTCAAATATTTTGGAATTAGCGCAATACCAATAAAATATCCTATAAATGTGAGAAACATTGTATATGAAGGGATATTCTGTGCTGGTCCTGCAAGACTTTCACCCATTGTACCGGCGTACTGAATACTGGTTCCAAGTGCTATCATTTGGGTACCTATGTGAAAGAACATAGCTAAAACTCCAAGCATAAGTGCCGGATACTTGAAAATTGAACTGCGGTCTTTACCATCTAAAGAGTTGCTTTTGTTTGTAATAGATGGGTTAAGCTCCGGTAATGGGGAGTATCTTATTACGATACCAAAAACAAAAAGGAAAATGCCAAGTATAAGATAAGGTGTCATCACACCCTGAATTAATGTGTCGAGAGCCGTATCTAAATCTGACCCTGTAAAGACTCCAGCTTCAATTTGCTTCATCAGTTCCCTGTCTGATTCACGAATAACTAATGATGCAAAGATCAGATTAGCCAATACACCGGCAAGTTTATTTCCGGTGCCTACTATACTCATTCGTTTCGCAGCACTTTCAATTGGACCTACAATTGTAATATAAGGATTGGCTGCTGATTGTAGAATAGCTAATCCTACCCCAAGCAAAAACAATCCAAAAAGAAACATCTGATACATTCTCCAGTAAGCTGCAGGCAGAAACAGGAATGCACCCAAAGCCATACACCATAGTCCCAGCATCATACCCTGCTTATAACCTACTTTATTATGCAAATATGAGGAGGGAATTGCCATAATAAGATAGGCAATATAAAATGCAAATGTGACCAGATATGATTGAAAACGTGTTAATTGAAGGGTTAATTCGAAATATGGTATTAATATGGTGTTAACCCATGAAACCAATCCGAATATAAAAAAAAGTAAAGCAAGGATTATCATCGACTTGATAGTTGTGCCTTTGTCCTGAACATGTTGAATTTTAGGGCTTTTGCTCATTCTTATTGATTTAAAACCAAAATTGGTATATTATAAAACTTGTAAAGAGAACAAAGTTATTCTATCTTTAGTGGGAAAATACGTTTATAACGAAAAATTGATTTCAAAAAACGTTATTTGAGATATAGTGGGGCATAATTCTTTTTATATTCTATCGGAGTACAACCTTTGTATTTTTTAAAAACACGTGAAATATTCTTGCAATCATTGAAGCCTGATTCAAGGGCCATATCATAGATTGTTCTGTTGGTTGTAAGTAACAATTCTGCAAAATAATTGATTCTGCAACTTAATATAAATTGATATATAGTAGTTCCCATCTCCTCTTTAAATTTCACTTCAAGATTTCTCCGAGATAATGGCACCAGATGGGTTAAATTATCTATATCAATATCTGAAGTAAAGTTGTCTTCGATATTTTTAACAACCATTGATATATAATCATTTGAAATATCATACTTCTCAGTTGATTTTCTTAATTCTATTCTGACGGGTTTGATAATAATATCTGTAGGATTTTTTATCTCTTTATTTAACATTCTATCAATAAGCCTACCTGCTTCATAGCCTCCTTTTTCAACTTCATTTACAATAGAAGATATGGGCGGATCTGAAAGATTACAAATCAACTCATCATTATCTACTCCTAACAATGAGATATCTTCTGGGATCTTAATATTGTTGATTTTACAAATTTGAGAAATTCTGAGAGCAAAGTCATCATCGCAGGCAAAAAGGCCAATAGGCTTTGGAATTGACAGTAACCAGTCATCTAGTTCGGCATGTGTGCTGCCCCACTCTTTCCCTCCTAAATCTTCACTTTCGAAAAAGTAATAATTACCTCCTGAGTTTCTCACCTCTTTACGAAAACCAGCTTCTCGCTCCTTAGACCAGATAGCATCTTTATTTCCAAAAAAAGCAAAATTACTAAAACGACGTTTTATAAAAAACTTTGCAGCCAATACACCTGTTCCGAAATAATCTCCTGTTAAATTTGAAAAGTATTGACTCCTTGATTTATAATTTTGCAGAACAATCGGAATATTTAAAGTTGATAGCAAATTGGTTCCTTCATGATCCCATTTTGCAAGAATTGCATCAGCTTTCCATTTTTTCGCCCACTCCACAATACCTTCTTTTCCATATAAAGCTTTGTAGTATGCAGGTAATCTGTAAAAAAGCCACTGACCATTTTCGTTAGAATATTGAATCAATCCTCTTAATAAGCGGCGGCTAAATTCGCTTGAATAGTCAATAAGTATTAGAATTCTTTTCATCAACTTAGAGTTTTTTTTAATATGATTGAGAACTGTAAATGGTAAAAATACAATTTTTGCTTATAAATAGTCTCTTTTAACACAACATTTTGTATTTTGACTATCCTCAAACAATTAGTTATTCTATTCAATTTAACAATAGTTAGTTAAAATATAGTTTAGAGTCACGTGGCAATGGCTGCAAATTAAATAAGTTTTTTGAAAAGTTTCTGATTTAATCTTCTGTTCGGTTTTAATACCAGACACGCAAATATATTGTTCAAGCAGATAAGCATTGTGTATCATCGTTTTACATGATACCATCGAAAAAGTAAGACCTCTTTTCTTTGTCAGCACCTTTGCAAGGTTTACTGAGGTTAGAGATGCATTAAAACGATACTTTTACTCGTCTCTTGCCAGTGATTGAATTAGTCCTGTGAAGCCTTTGGCATCCCTGAAGCAAAACTCGATCTGAAAACGGGTACGTAATATGCTATAACATCTTCTCCACTAATCTTAGTTTCGTTAGAGTAGAGCGTTAGGAAAACTACACTTGAAGGGATCAGTCAACAAAGAAAAACTCTGTTTTTTGTGAAAACAGATATCAACTCGATAAACTTCTCTTTAATTGACAGTCTCAATCTGAAGATAGCAGCAAAATAAAATTAAAAAAGAGAGGCCGTCCTTTTGGAACAGCCCCTTAAAACAACTAGTTATTGTAAAAACCTGTAACGGTTATTTAGGATTAGTCATAAATGTTCCTTTTAATTGTTTTCTGGTCGAAGTTTTCTTACAACAGCACCAGTTTGCCACATTTCGCTTTCACGAAGTGATTTTAACTCCTCCTCAAGCTTCACTCGATAATCAGGCTGTGAGTTGCTATCGATAGAACGTTGAGCTTCATTACCATTTGCAACTTCCTTATAAAGTTTTTCGAAAACTGGTTTTGTTGCATCATGAAATGGTCCCATCCAATCTAAAGCACCTCGTTGAGCGGTAGTTGAACAGTTTGCGTACATCCAGTCCATTCCGTTTTGTGCAAACAGTGGCATAAGTGATTGAGTAAGTTCTTCCACTGTTTCGTTAAACGCTTCTGAAGGAGTATGTCCGTTTTCACGAAGCACCTCATACTGAGCAAGCATCAATCCCTGAATAGCCCCCATAAGTGAACCACGCTCACCTGTTAGATCTGAAAACACTTCACGTTTGAAGTCGGTCTCAAACAAATATCCAGAACCTACACCAATCCCTAAAGAAACCACTCTCTCGAAAGCTCTTCCTGTAGCATCCTGAAAGATGGCATAACTAGAATTTAAGCCTCTACCCTCTAAAAACATTGTGCGAAGACTTGTACCTGAACCTTTTGGTGCAACAAGTATAACATCTACATCGGCTGGAGGAATAATGCCAGTTCGTTCTTTGTAGGTTATTCCAAATCCGTGAGAGAAATACAAAGCTTTTCCAGGTGTAAGATGTTTCTTAACTGTGTCCCACAACTGTATTTGTGCAGCATCAGAAAGTAAATATTGAATTACGGTTGCTCGCTCGCAAGCTTCTTCAATTTCAAAGAGAGTTTCTCCGGGTACCCATCCATCGGCAACTGCCTTATCCCATGTCTTACTCTCTTTACGCTGCCCAACTATAACGTTGAAGCCATTATCCCGCAAGTTTAATGATTGTCCGGGGCCTTGAACACCATATCCAATCACAGCAATTATCTCATCCTTCATCACTTCTTGAGCCTTGCTCAACGGAAACTCTTCGCGGGTAACAACATTTTCTTCTACACCGCCAAAATTCATTTTTGCCATATTTTTAAGCTTTTATCCTCTCACCCACCCTGTTAAAAGGCTGAATGATAAGGTTTAATTATAAATTTGTAAACTTCTATTTAATATTTTTAATGTTTCTTATAGAGCAGCTTGCACACCCTCAACCTCAAGCTTAGCTAACATATCACTAAGTCGTTCTACTTTTGACTTTGTAATTGCTATTCTTCCGGATCTTACAAACTGTAGTACACCAATCTTATCGGCCAACTCTTCAAATAGTCCTTGAGTTTCTGCATAATGGCCAGCCTTTAGGAATACTATACAATCACTTGTAATCTCAAGTACACGTACATTGTATTTTCTGATGAGGTACTCAACTGTACCATGCTCCATAACTTTCTTTGTAGATAACTTATATAGAGCCAGTTCCTGATATACTAAATCATCATCGGTATTGTAATATGCTTTAAGTATATCAACCCGCTTATCAATTTGCCTTACAAGCTTTTTCATAACCTCTTCGTCATTTGAGAAAGTGGTAATGGTAAACTTGTGTATGCCTGCAATTGCCGAAGGTGATACAGAAAGAGTTTCTATATTTAACTGCCTGCGAGTGAATATAGTACTGATTTGATTAAGTACGCCCACCGTATTCTCTGAGAAAATTGTGATGGTATATAATATTTTATTGTCGTTCATATCTGCTGATTTATTAATTTAAAATCCTAAACTATTGAACTATATTACAATGTGTGACCATTGCCAAGAAGTATATTAGTAACACAACCTCCGGCAGGCACCATAGGATAAACCATTCCTTTAGTCTCTACAACCACCTCAAGCAGAAAAGATCCTTTATGATTTAACATTTCACTTATAGCATCATCAAGCTCTTCGCGGCGTGTAACTTTACGTCCCTTAATATTATACGCCTCTGCAACCTTTATGAAATCGGGGTTCTTGAGATGCGTTTCTGAGTAACGCTCTTGGAAGAAAAGCTCTTGCCACTGACGTACCATACCCAGATAATTATTATTCAGTAGTATTATCTTTACATCGAGATTATACTCCATAATAGTGCCATACTCCTGCATAGTCATTTGTAATCCGCCATCACCAACAAATACACATACTGTTCTTTTGGGAGCACCATACTTGGCTCCAATTCCGGCGGGCAGTCCAAAGCCCATTGTACCCAAACCACCTGAGGTGACCATGCTGCGAGATTGTGTATATTTGAAATAACGAGTACTCATCATCTGATGCTGACCAACATCGGTAACACAAATAGCATTATTATTTGTTGCTTCGGTGACCTTATGCACCACTTCGCCCATCTTTATCTCTCCAGCTTGAGGAAATAGTTCACTTTCTATAACACATTCGTTTTCCTTATCAACGTAAGGTTGGAACTTTACAATCCACTCATCTCTATTAATATTGTTTAGTTGCTGAGTAACCAGAGGCAGAGTTTCCTTGGCATCACCAATAACTCTGACTGTAGTTTTTACGTTCTTATCAATTTCGGCAGGATCGATATCAAAATGAATAATCTTAGCTTGTTTGGCATAAGTTTTGAGATCGCCCGTTACCCTATCGTCGAAACGCATACCTATTGCAATCAACACATCACATTCGTTTGTCATCATGTTTGGAGCTACGTTACCATGCATGCCCAACATTCCAAAGTTTAGTGGATGATCGGATGGCATTGCAGATAGCCCAAGTATAGTTGACCCAAATGGGATGTTAGATTTTTCGAGAAACTGCTTAACCTCCTCTTCGGCATTGCCAAGAACAACACCCTGCCCCACTAGAGCTAATGGTTTTTTTGCACTGTTTATAAGTTCTGCAGCCTCTGCTATTTTATCTATCTCTACCTTCGGTTTGGGTTGATAACTTCGAAGGAAGTCAGTTTTCTTGTATGAAAACTCACAACTGTTAATTTGAGCATCCTTTGCAATATCTAATAAAACGGGGCCTGGGCGACCACTTGAAGCTATATAAAAAGCTCTTGATACAGCCCATGCAATATCTTCAACACGTCTTATCTGATATGCCCATTTTGTGATTGGCAAGGTTACACCAATAACATCAGCCTCCTGAAATGCATCTGACCCAAGTAGCCCCGAAGCAACCTGACCAGAGATTACAACAAGTGGAGTACTATCCATCATAGCATCGGTAATTCCGGTTACTGTATTTGTTGCACCTGGACCGGATGTAACTAACGCTACCCCTACCTTTTGCGATACTCTTGAGTAGCCCTGAGCTGCATGTACAGCACCCTGCTCGTGACGAACAAGTATGTGGTTTATCTCTTCTTTATGGTCATACAGTGCATCAAAAACCGGCATAATTGCACCTCCGGGATAGCCAAACATAGTTTCTACACCTTCAGCCAGCAAAGAACGAATTAGAATTTCGCTACCTTGCAGAATCTCTTTACCACCTTCTGTCTTATTTACAGCAGAAGTAGTTGTTGCTTGAGTTTGAATATCTTTGTTCATAATTAAACTCTTTAGTTTTGAATATTAAATTATCCTTACAGCTCCCTTATCGGCCGAACTCACAAAGTGAGAATAGACCTGTAATGCCTGAGAAATTTTTCTATCTCGCAAAGGTTTAAATGCATTATCACCTTTAGCCTCCTCCTCAGTTCTTCTATTTTTAAGCTCCTCATCGCTAATAACTAAATTGATACTGCGATTAGGAATATCTATTTCAATTTTATCACCATCCCTCACAAGGGCAATGTTACCACCTGCAGCGGCTTCTGGTGAGATGTGTCCAATGGATAATCCGGAAGTACCACCGGAGAACCTACCATCGGTAATGAGAGCACATTTCTCGCCAAGATGCTTGGCCTTGATGTATGAAGTTGGATAAAGCATCTCTTGCATGCCAGGTCCCCCTTTTGGACCCTCATACTGAATTACTACCACATCACCTGCAACCACCTCATTCTTAAGTATTCCCATGCAAGCATCATCTTGCGAATGAAACACTTTGGCGTTTCCTGTAAATTTCCACACACTTTCATCTACACCAGCAGTTTTTACAACGCATCCATTTTCTGCAATGTTACCTTTAAGAATAGCAAGCCCGCCATCTTTTGTATAAGCATGCTCAACACTACGGATACAACCATTTTGCCTATCACTGTCGAGTTTCTTATAACGTGCATTCTGAGAACCCATTACCAGATTAAAACTGTTGCCTGGTGCTGAAGAGTAAATATCTAGTGCCTCATCGCTGGGAGCATCTTTTGTTATATCATATAAGTCGATAGCCTCTGCAAGTGTATGCCCATCGGCTCTGTAGACAGAAGTATCGAGCAAGCCTGCGTCGGCAAGTTCTTTCAATATACCCATAATACCTCCTGCACGGTTAACGTCTTGTATGTGATAAATCTTAGAATTAGGAGCAACCTTGCAAACACAAGGAACACGTCGAGAGAGTTCATCAATATCATCGAGATTAAAATCTACATTGCCCTCATGTGCAATTGCTAAAGTGTGCAGGATTGTATTAGTTGAGCCACCCATTGCAATATCGAGAGTCATAGCGTTTAGAAATGCCTGACGAGTTGCAATATTACGAGGAAGAACATTCTCATCGCCATCGAAATAATATCTTTCGGCATTCTTCACAATCTGTCTGGCGGCTTTTACAAACAGCTCCTTGCGGTTTTGGTGAGTAGCAACTATGGTGCCGTTACCAGGTAGAGCAAGCCCGATTGCCTCGTTAAGACAGTTCATTGAGTTGGCAGTAAACATTCCAGAACATGAACCGCAAGTAGGGCAGGCAGAAACCTCTAGCTGAGCAACACGCTCATCAGAAACATTCTCATCGGCAGACTCGATCATAGCATTTATAAGATCCACCTGCTCATCTCCAATCTTGCCCGCCTCCATTGGACCACCCGAAACAAAGATGGTAGGAATATTAAGCCGCATTGCAGCAATAAGCATTCCTGGAGTTATTTTATCGCAGTTGCTTATGCAGATAAGTGCATCTGCCTTATGAGCATTTACCATATACTCTATCGAATCGGCAATCAGATCGCGCGATGGTAGTGAGTATAACATACCATCATGACCCATAGCAATGCCATCATCAACTGCTATTGTATTAAATTCGGCAGCAAAACAACCAAGCTGCTCAATCTCCTTCTTCACCATCTGACCTATATCGTGTAGGTGAACGTGACCCGGCACAAACTGAGTGAATGAGTTGGCTATCGCAATGATGGGCTTACCCATTTGCTCTTTGGTCATACCATTTGCATGCCATAGTGCCCTTGCTCCAGCCATTCGCCTACCCTGAGTGCTTGTTGCACTACGCAGATTGCTTATTTTATTTGAATTCTTATTCATTATCTAATTTAACTTTCTTCTGATTGTAATAAATACAGCACTTTAGTTACACATTATTGATGTTATGCAACTTGTACATAATTATTCTATTTATTTTTAATATAATCAGTAATCCACTCCCCAACTTCGCTCAACTTATATACTTTGCCACCATCGGCAATATCTTCGGTAACCACACCCTCTTCGAGGCTTGCATTAACGGCTTCTCGTATGAGAGCACCCTCGTTGGTGAGATTAAAAGCATACTCAAACATAAGTGCTGCTGAGAGAATCATAGCAACTGGATTTGCAAGATCTTTTCCTGTTGCTTGTGGATATGAACCATGAATTGGTTCGAATAAAGAAGTATGAACCCCTATTGATGCTGAAGGAAGAAGTCCCATTGAACCTGTAATAACAGATGCCTCATCGGTAAGAATATCGCCAAAAAGATTTTCTGTAACCATTACATCGAAACTCTTTGGCCATTGAATTATACGCATAGCGGCATTATCAACGAAAAGATAATCGGTTTCGATATCTGGATACTGCGGTGCAATTTCCTGAGCAATCTGTCTCCATAGCCTAGAAGTAGCTATTACGTTTGCCTTATCTACAACAGTTACCTTTTTCCGACGCTGACCTGCAAATTTATATGCAAGATGCAAAACTCGTTCAATCTCCTCACGTGTATATACCGAAGTATCATATGCTGTGTTACCATCCTCGCTGCGACCTTGAGGACTACCAAAATAAATACCACCGGTAAGCTCTCTGATACATACAAAATCGGCTCCTTCAACTAAATCGGCACGTAAAGGAGATTTATGCAAAAGAGAAGGGAATGTCATTACTGGGCGGATATTTCCATATAGTCCAAGCTGTTTACGCATACGAAGCAACCCTTGCTCGGGACGTACTTTTGCGTTTGGGTCGTTATCGTACTTAGGATCTCCAATTGCACCAAAGAGTACTGCATCGCTCTGCATACAAAGGTCATGAGTTTCTGAAGGATATGGATCGCCTGTGGCATCAATTGCACCGGCACCTACAATAGCTTCTTTGTAATAGAGCTCATGCCCAAATTTACTGCATATTGCCTTTGTTACTTTTAAAGCTTGTTTCATGATCTCCGGACCGATACCATCTCCGGGTAATATCGCTATATTCAATTTCATTAGTTTACTGTTATTAATATTTTTTTTCAAAAAAACTGTTTTATCTTTTCACCTTATCTTATTTGTTTTGAATAACTATAATTAGAACTCAAAATGTGTGTGACTCAAAAATAGTAATACCTATAAGTACTATGGTAAAGGCAAATAATTCATATTTGGAATATTTCCACTCTCTAGCATATTAAGCATCTTCATTGTTGCATTAATAGCAGCAACTGTTTGGTCGATACTAAGCGCTCTGGTTTTAAATATTTTCTCTTGAAATTTCCATGTGATAATGGTTTGTACGTAAGCATTTGTTTTACCACCTGGCGGGATTAAAACCTCGTAATCAATAAGTTCGGGTACTGGCTTAGCCAACTGCCTGTATATTTTAAACATCGCTTTAGAAAATGCGTGATACTGACCATCTCCGGCAGCAGTTTCCTGATAAACCTTACCCTTTATTGATATCTTAACAGTTGCAGTTGGTCTCAAGCCATCTGTTAGCGATAGCGAGTAGTTGAGCATCTTAATATCCTTATATTCGTTGCCATTCTTTAATACATCTGATACAATGTATGGCAGCTCGTCGAGGCTTACCAACTCTTTCTTATCTCCAAGCTCTATTATTCTTGCAGTTACTTTTTTAGTAGCCTCATCATCAAGCTCAATACCCAATGTCTCGAGGTTCTTAATGATGTTTGAACGACCTGCATTTTTGCCCAGAGCATACTCTCTGTAACGACCGAAACGCTCTGGCATGAGATCGTTGAAGTATAAATTTTTCTTCTTATCACCATCGGCATGAATGCCTGCCACCTGAGTAAATACGTTGTCGCCTATTACAGGTTTATTATTTGGGATACGCACACCGGAGTAACTTTCTACCACCTTGCTCACGCTGTAGAGTTTAGACTCATCCATATTGGTTGTATACCCTAAGTGATCGTGAATGAGAGCGGCAACACTTGTCAAAGGTGCATTGCCTGCCCTCTCACCGAGTCCGTTTACCGTTACGTGCACTCCTTTGACACCCGCTTTTATGGCCTCATACACATTTGCTACTGCAAGGTCGTAATCGTTGTGTGCATGAAAATCGAAATGAAGATTTGGATAACGTTCTATCATTTCACTACAGAACTTACCTGCCTCATCGGGATTCAACACTCCAAGGGTATCAGGGAGCATAAACCTTATTATGGGTTCATCTTTAAGACCATCTACCATTTGAAAAACATATTCTTTGGAGTCGCGCATGCCGTTTGACCAATCCTCGAGATAGAGATTAACTGAAAGACCCATCTCATGAGCTTTGTTTACACACTGCTTAACATCATCTAGATGCTCTTCGGTGGTCTTCTTAAGCTGATAAGTGCAATGTTTCTTAGAACCTTTGCAAAGTAGATTCACCACCTTGCATCCAGCTTTGTCAATCCACTCTAATGACGTGGTCCCATCGACAAAGCCAAGCACTTCGAGCTTATTGATATACCCATTTGCTTTGGCCCACTGAGCCATTTTCTGCACCGATTTAAACTCGCCCTCGGATACACGCGCTGAGGCAATCTCTACCCTATCTACTTTAAGTTCATCGAGTAGAAGTTTTACTATACTCAATTTTTCCTGCGCTGCGAACGAAACACCCGAGGTTTGCTCTCCATCGCGTAGGGTGGTATCCATTATCTCAATTTTACTCATATTTTCAAAATGTTAAACCTGTGGGTTATAACCTGATTTTACCTTTATTAATATGCAAACGGGCGTTTCTGTTCAAATTCCAATATCTTATCCATATTAGACATGAGAAAATCGATATCATCGAGCCCATTAATAAGACACTCTTTTTTGTAAGAATTTATCTCAAATGATTCAGATTCTCCTGTTGCGTTATTCGTTATAGTTTGTGTTACAAGATCAACTGAAACCGTTGAATCGGGGTTGCTATCTGACGAAGAAAATAGTTGTTGAAGAAATCCTTCAGATACTATCACTGGCAGTATGCCATTGTTAAGTGCATTATTTCTAAAGATATCGGCAAAAAAACTAGATACTACTACCTTAAATCCGTAGCTTCCAATTGCCCATGCGGCGTGTTCGCGACTACTTCCACTTCCGAAGTTCTTCCCTGCTACCAGCACCTCGCCCTTATAAGTAGGATTGTTAAGAACAAAATCACTTTTTGGATTACCTTCTTTATCATATCGCCAGTCGGCAAAAAGGTTGTCTCCGAAACCCTCTCTTGTTGTGGCTTTTAGAAAGCGTGCAGGAATAATTTGATCTGTATCCACATTCTCTATTGGTAGTGGAACATATGTTGATGTTATAGTTGTAAATTTCTCCATTTTGATTTAATTATTAAGGTTGAGTGATTTTTCCGTTTACTGCTGCTGCTGCTGCTACAAGCGGACTTGCCAGTATTGTTCTTGCACCTGGTCCCTGGCGACCTTCGAAGTTGCGATTAGATGTAGAAATCACATACTTGCCTGCAGGAACCTTGTCATCATTCATTGCCAGGCAGGCAGAACAACCTGGTTGGCGTATTTCAAAACCAGCCTCTTCAAGTATCTTATCAAGCCCCTCTTCTTTAATCTGTTTGCGAACGTTCCAGCTACCTGGCACTAACCATGCAATAACATTATCTGCTTTCTTTTTTCCCTTTACATAATCAGTAAACAATCTGAAATCCTCAATTCGTCCGTTTGTACAACTTCCAAGGAATACATAATCTATTTCTTTACCTTCTAGCTTCTGACCTGGAGTGAAGCCCATGTATCGGAGTGACTTCTCGAATGAGATTTTACCGGCAGCATCTATATCGTTGAGCTGTGGTATCGTTCCATATATTGGCATACCCATTCCAGGATTAGTTCCGTATGTAATCATTGGTGGTATTTTTGTTGCGTCAAATGTCACCTCTTTATCGAATTTGGCACCTTCGTCGGAGTGAAGAGTTTTCCAATATGTAACGGCTTCTTCCCATCTTTCTCCTTTTGGAGCAAATTCGCGTCCTTCAATATAGTTAATTGTTGTTTCGTCAGGTGCAATTAATCCTCCACGGGCACCCATTTCTATACTAAGATTACATAATGTCATTCGTTCTTCCATTGTAAGATTGCGTATCGCTTCACCCGCATACTCAACAAAATATCCTGTTGCACCACCTGTTGAAAGCTGCGAAATCATGTATAGTGCCATATCTTTTGAACCTACATTCTCGCTTAGTTTTCCTTCAAAATTAATGCGCATTGTTTTGGGACGTGATTGTAAAATGCACTGTGTTGCAAGCACCATTTCTACTTCGCTTGTACCGATACCAAAAGCAATAGCACCAAATGCTCCGTGAGTGGAAGTATGACTATCGCCACACACAATTGTCATGCCAGGTTGTGTATATCCGTTTTCGGGACCTATAACATGCACAATACCGTTTTTTGGATTGCCCAAGCCGTAGTAAGTTAGACCAAACTCTTTAGAGTTTTTAGACAATGTCTCTACCTGGAAACGAGAGATATTATCGCGAATGGGGCTTTCCTGTCCCATGGTCGGAATATTGTGGTCGGCTGTAAGTGTTGTCTGCTCAGGGCGGAAAACTTTTAACCCTCTCTTGCGAAGGCCATCGAATGCTTGTGGACTCGTTACCTCGTGGCAAAGATGTCTGTCTATATAAAGTTGTGTTGGACCATCGGCTACGGTTGTAACTTCATGTGCGTCCCATATCTTATCAAAAAGAGTTTTCATAAAAGTGTATTTAGTATAAATTGATTTATTATTTGCTGTTTGATTTTTAAAACTACTAGTTAATTATCAACGAACTTGTTTACTGCATCTACATATGCTTCAACAGATGCTGCTACAATATCGGTGTTGGCTGAAAAGCCGTAATAATGAATTCCGTTATATTCAACCTGCATGTGTACTTTACCTATATCATCGCTACCATGGTCGATTGCCTGAATCAGAAACTCTTGTATCTTCATTTCGCGACGGATTATATTTTTAACTGCACGAATTGCAGCGTCGACCGGACCGTTTCCTGTTGCTGTAGCCTCGAACTGCTCTCCAGCAATATTAAGACCTATACTTGCGACATCTCTCACTCCTATACCACATACCACCTGTAGATAGTTTATTTTTATTCGATTCAACCTTCCTTCTTTACCAACGAGCATAAGAATATCGTCGTCGTTCACACTCTTCTTTTGATCGGCAAGTTCTAGAAATTTCTGATAAACTTTATCAAGCTCCAGCGGTTCGAGTTTTACTCCGAGTAGTTCCAATCTATTGTTCAGTGCAGCACGTCCACTTCTTGCAGTAAGTACAATAGCATTATCGTCGATACCTACATCTTTGGGATCTATAATTTCGTATGTTTCTACATTCTTTAGAACTCCATCCTGATGTATTCCAGACGAATGTGCAAATGCGTTTCTTCCAACAATTGCTTTATTGGGCTGAACAGGCATATTCATTAAACTAGATACCATGCGACTGGTTGAGTATATGTGCTGTGTATTTATATTTGTATCAAATCCTCTATCTTTATGACTTTTAAGTGCCATTACTACCTCTTCGAGCGATGTATTACCTGCACGTTCACCTATACCGTTAATTGTTACTTCAACCTGACGAGCACCATTTATTACGCCAGAAATAGTGTTTGCTGTTGCCATTCCTAAATCTTGATGACAATGTGTTGCTAGTATAGCACCCTTCAGATCGACGTTATCTACTAGATATTTAATCTTTGCACCATAATCGTCGGGGAAGCAATATCCTGTAGTGTCTGGGATATTAACTACTGTGGCTCCTGCATTAACTACTGCTTGTACCACCCGCGCAAGATATTCGTTATCTGTTCTTCCAGCATCTTCTGCATAAAACTCTACATCATCTACAAAATTACGAGCATAAGTAACAGCTTTAACTGCACGCTCAACAATTTGTTCACGTGTGGAGTTGAATTTATGCTTAATATGAAAATCGGATGTGCCAATTCCTGTATGAATACGTTTGCGTTTGGCATATTTTAGTGCTTCGGCAGCCACTTCAATATCTTTTTCTACTGCTCTTGTTAGTGCACATATTACTGGCCATGTAACCGCTTTAGAAATTTCAATAACCGAATTAAAATCGCCTGGACTAGAAACAGGGAAGCCGGCTTCAATAATATCTACTCCTAGTAATTCTAGAGTCTGAGCTATCTGAATTTTTTCAATTGTGTTTAATTGACATCCTGGCACCTGCTCGCCATCTCTCAGTGTAGTATCAAATACATAAACTCGTTCCATTGTAATATCTTTATACTCTGTTTTTATATAAAAAAAACCTCTCCCACTTGGTGAGAAAGGTTATCGCTATTTTTTTGTTTTTTATTCCTTTAATTTTGATATGCCAGTCTCACCCTCTATTGTTTTGTAGAAGTAGAATTGAAATGACTAGAATATCTATATTGTGATTCATAACACTAAAGCAATTCTTGTTTGATGGTTGCAAAGTAAAAGTAAATATTGATACAAACAAAATATTTCAATATATTTCTTCACTTTTTATTACGATTTATCATTATTCATGCTCATTGAGGATTGAATTGTTATATAAATACCACTATTTAGGCAAGAAAATGATTAATTTAAATATTTATATGCAGATAAACTCTTTAATATGTAAAAAACAGTTTTACTGGCTTATTGTTTATAATTTTGCAGGAAATAATACATATTAGTTATAAACAGATGTTTTTTAAGTGTCGTGAAATAGTATCTTTGATGAACAGAGCTGGTAGAGAAAGAGTTCCATTTCTGTTTGGTGTAGATTTTGAAATGGAAGATGGTTTCTTTATAGAAAATCCAATGTTTCAGAGTGAAATATTTTTTGAAATTAATGGTATTGGCAATAACAGTCAGATTTTTACGAATGAATCAGTGGACTGTAAGTCAATTGACAGCTTTTTGAATATAGAGCCTGACTTTAAATACAACAACAATAATTATCAATTTGATATATTTCCTGAAGAATACTCAAAGTACAAAAAGCGATTTGATATTGTGATGAAAGGTTTGATGAAGGGTGACTCTTATCTTGCCAACCTTACAGTTAGAACTCCTATTAGTACTACATTAACATTAAAGGATATATTTTTGAAGAGTTCATCGCCCTACAAACTCTATATCCCAGAGAAATTTGTCTGTTTCTCTCCAGAGTGTTTTGTTAAGATTAGCGACGGAAAAATATCGACCTACCCAATGAAGGGTACAATTGATGCAGATAAAAAAGATGCTGAGCAGAAAATATTGAATGACGACAAGGAGAAAGCTGAGCATAATACAATTGTAGATCTTCTGCGTAACGACATTTCGAGAGTGGCTGAGAACGTAAGTGTAAGCAGATTTAGATATATAGATAAGATAAAAAGCAACCGTGGAAGCTTGCTACAGGTAAGCTCTATGATTGAGGGTTTACTTAACGACACATATTTAGAGGAGCTAGGCTCAATTATATTTAAATTACTGCCAGCCGGTTCTGTTTCGGGTGCACCTAAAAAAGCCACACTAGATATTATATGCAATGCAGAACAACAAGCAAGAAGTTACTATACTGGCGTTTCGGGTTACTTTGATGGTAAATCGCTTAACTCGTTTGTACTTATTAGATATATTGAACAGGAGAACAGCAAACTTTACTTTAGAAGTGGTGGAGGGATTACTGCTAAGAGCAAAGCAGAAAAGGAGTATCGAGAGGTTATTCAGAAGATATACCTGCCTTTTTAAAATTTTAAACGCAAACAATAAACTAGTATTATGTTCTTAGAAACTATATGTATACAAAATGGGAAAGTTCAAAATATTGATGCCCATATAAAAAGAATGCAAGATACAGCTTCATATTTTAGCTTTGATGCGCCCGATTTGCCAGATATTGAGAAACTGCTAAACGATGGGTTATGCGAATCAAAAGTTAAATGCAGAATATGTTACCATAATGATATATCATCTATAAGCTTCGAGAAGTACATCCCAAGAAATATTCAATCGCTTAAATTAATATATAGGTCTCCAGACTATGCTTTTAAGTTTGCCGACCGTACAGCTATGGATGACTTACTCAAATTAAGAAATGGATGTGACGAGATTTTAATAGTTCGCAATGGCTTGATAACAGACACATCATACAGTAACGTAGTATTTAGGAAGGGTTTTGAGTTTTTTACACCTAATTTTCCATTGCTTAATGGAACTAAAAGACAAAAACTTCTTGCAAATAGAGTTATAAAGGAGGCCGAAATTAGAGTAGATTCATTAAATGAATACGACCATGTTTGGTTGATTAATGGGTTACTCGATATTGAAGATGATATTTCACTACCGGTAAGTAAAATTTATTAATAGACTTAATGGAGTTGTATAATTAACGATAAAATAAAACATCCTCCCATAAATTGAGAGGATGCTTTTTTACTATATCGGAATTCGACAAATCTTAACCAAAGTCATCGAACATTATCATTTCAGGTGGAACACCAAGACTATCGAGCATCCTTTGAGCCGCATTAGCCATAGGTCCGGGTCCACACATGTAGTATTCAATATCTTCAGGTGCATCATGATTCTTAAGATAAGTATCATAAATTACCTGATGAACGAAACCTGCTGTATATTTAACACCAGCTTCATCAGCTGAGGGATCGGGCTTGTCGAGTGCCAGATGAAACGAGAAGTTAGGGAACTTCCTCTCAAGTTCATAGAAGTCTTCTAGATAGAACGCTTCAATTAGAGCTCTAGCTCCATAGAAGTAAGACATCTTTCTGTCTGATATCTCTAGTGTTTTAGTTAAATGCATTATCTGAGAGCGTAATGGAGCCATACCTGCACCACCACCAATCCAAAGCATCTCGCGTTTGCTATCGAGTATTGGGTGAAATTCACCAAAGGGACCAGACATCATAACTTTATCACCCGGCTTCAAATTGAAGATATAAGATGAAACAATACCAGGATTTACATTCATCCAAGTATTTTTTGCTCTATCAAACGGTGGAGTTGCCACACGTACGTTTAGTGTAATGATATTGCCCTCTGCAGGGAAGTTGGCCATTGAATATGCACGAGAGGTGTCTTCATCGTTTTTAGCAACCAAATCCCACATCTGAAATTTATCCCATTCAGATTTGTATTTCTCTTCAATATCGAAGTCTTTAAATTTAATGGTTTCATATTTAGGAACTCTAATCTGACTGTATGAGCCTGGTTTGAAATCGATTGTCTCTCCTTCTGGCAGCTTCACTACAAACTCTTTAATGAAAGAAGCTACATTCTTATTAGAGATTACTTCGCACTCCCACTCTTTAATACCAAATACCTCCTCTGGTACAACAACCTTCATATCTTCCTTAACCTTCACCTGACAGCTTAATCGCCAGTTGTTAAGTTGTTCCTTACGAGTGAAGTGACCTTTTTCTGTTGGAAGTATTTCACCTCCACCTTCTGTAACTCTACAGCGGCACTCACCACAAGTTCCTTTTCCACCACAAGCAGATGAGAGATAAATATCATTAGCCTGAAAAGTATTTAACAAGGTACCTCCTTGTGCAACTTCAAGCTCTTTATCTTTATCATCGTTAATATTAATCTTAACATTGCCCGATGGTATTAGTTTATCCTTGGCTACTAAAATGACAACTACAAGAATCAGTATTATTATCAAAAACACAATGACACTTGCCCAAATAGTTAAACCACCCGCATTTAATAGTACGTTCATACTGTATACTTATTTTTTATTGTGTTAAATGTTAATACCCGAGAAGCTCATGAACCCTAAAGCCATTAAAGCAGTTACAATAAATGTAATGCCAAGGCCTTTAAGTGGTTTAGGAACATTCGAATACTCCAGCTTCTCTCTGATTGCAGCTATTCCAATTATTGCTAGAATCCAACCAATACCTGATCCAAAGCCGTAAGCTGTAGCCATTCCTATACTTTCGAACTCACGCTGCTGCATAAACAATGATCCTCCAAGGATAGCACAGTTTACTGCAATAAGTGGTAAGAATATACCTAACGAAGAATATAGGGCAGGACTGAAACGTTCAATTATCATTTCAACAAGTTGAACCATTGCAGCAATTATTGCAATAAAGATAAGAAGACTGAAAACGCTTAAATCTACATTAGCAAATTGTGGTCCTATCCATTCAAGTGCACCGGTTTTTAATACATAGTTTTCCAGTAAATAGTTCACAGGAACAGTAATAACAAGTACCAAGGTAACTGCTATACCTAAACCTAGTGCTGTTTTAACGTTCTTCGATACAGCCAAGAATGAACACATTCCGAGGAAGTATGCGAAAATCATATTATCGACAAATATCGATCTTACAATTAGACTAATTGCATCCATATATATATCTGTTTATTTACTGTTATAATTAATTGGTTTCCTCTTGTAGATCCCTATTCTTAGATCTGTGTATCCAAATAATACATGCAACTATCAAAATAGCCATAGGAGCAAGCATCATTAGCCCATTATTTTGATATCCAGCTTCGTAAAATGATTGTGGAATGACCTGGTATCCCATTAGCTCTCCAGAGCCTAATAATTCCCTAAAGAAGCCAGTAACAACAAGAATCCATCCGTAACCCAAACCGTTGCCTATACCATCAAGAAATGATGGCCATGGTCCGTTACCAAGAGCAAAAGCTTCGAGGCGTCCCATAATAATACAGTTAGTAACAATCAATCCCACGAATACCGATAGCTGTTTGTTTACATCGTATGCAAAGGCTTTTAAAACCTCACTCACTATAGTAACCAAAGATGCTACAACTACAAGCTGAACAATAATACGAATACGGTTAGGTATAGTTTTACGCATTAATGAAATTATTACGTTAGCAAAGGCTAGCACGAGGGTAACCGATACCGCCATAACAATAGATGGTTCGAGCTTGGAGGTGACCGCAAGTGCAGAACAGATACCAAGCACCTGTACAAGCACAGGGTTATTTTTATTAAACGGTCCTAATAAAGCCGCTTTTGTTTTTCCAGATAATAATGCCATATCTTAACTATTCAATTTCATCAAAAAACTTTCATATTCTCTTATACTGTTGAGCAGCATTTTGTCTACACCCTGACTGGTGATTGTACCTCCTGAAATTCCATCAACATAGTCTCTGCGAGAGTCGGTCTGACCAGGTTTAACTACTGCAACAGAACGGAATGTACCATCTTTAATAATCTCTTTTCCTTCAAACTGAAGGCCAAAAGATTTCTCTGCTATCTCAGCACCAAGTCCTGGCGTTTCACCTGCATGTCCAAAGTCGGCACCATAAATAGTGCTTCCATCTTCTTCAACTGCCAGGTATCCCCATATACTACCCCAAAGACCAGCTCCGGTCATAGGAAGTATATATACCTTTTTGCCATCGATAGAACCCTCATAAACTGGTAGACCCTGAGCACTTGGATCACCTAACTCAGTTGAAAAAGCAGGATCATTGGGAGTACTACCCTCTGTACCTTCAATCTTTTCTCCATCTGATGTAATAAGATAGGCATCTGTAATCAATTTATTGTAAGTTGTTTCAGCCTCGTTCGTGCTAGCTTCAATATTAAGCGAGCGAAGTAACTGCTGCATCTTATCAATATTTCCATTTGCTATCTGTCTTTCTAGTAACGACTGGTGTGTAAACGAAAGACCCAGTGCTACTAGAATAACCATTATAGCTGCATATATAATTGTATAACTATTACTTTCTCTGTTCATATCTCTACTTATTTATTATTGTTAGTAGCTGATGGAGCAATAGCACGTTTTAAACGACGCTTTATATTTGCATCCACTACGTAGAAATCAATTAGAGGTGCGAAGGCGTTCATAAACAGAATTGCAAGCATCATACCTTCGGGATAACCTGGGTTGAAGACTCTAATTGTTACTGCCATGAGACCTATAAAGAATCCGTATATCCATTTGCCTTTCTCTGTTCTAGCCGAGGTTACAGGGTCGGTTGCCATAAATACTGCACCAAACGCAAATCCACCAAGTATTAAGTGATACAATGGAGGCACCTCCATGATAGCGTTTTGAGCAAAAACATTAATAATCAATACAGTGAATGCTCCCCCTAGAAATACAGAGAGCATAGTCTTCCAGCTTCCCACTCCAGTTACAATAAGAATTATTGCTCCAAGTAATATTGCGAATGTCGAAACTTCTCCAATAGAACCAGGAATAAAACCAAAGAACATATCACTTATAGATAGTGGTTGACCGGTAATTCCAGTTAGAGTTACCTCACTAAAGTTTGTCGCCTCAGTTACACCAATCTGTCCGAGAGGTGTTGCACCTGAGTAGCCATCAACTACCTGACCTGCACCCATTCCAAAAGTGTCGCCTGTGCGAACCCAAACCTGGTCACCCGACATCTTTGTGGGATATGAGAAAAATAGAAATGCACGTGCAACCAATGCTACGTTAAATACATTGTAGCCTGTTCCTCCAAACACCTCTTTAGCAAAAATAACCGCAAAGGCTGTTGCTACGGCAATCATCCATAGTGGAGTATCAATTGGTAAAATCATTGGAATTAGTATCCCCGAAACTAGGAAACCTTCTGCTACTTCCTCTTTCCTAACCTGTGCAATGGCAAACTCAATACCCAGCCCTACAACATACGATACAATTAACTGTGGCAACAGAGCAAGCAAACCAAATAAGAAATTGGTTAATATGCTAACTTCCTGACCAATGGCCATATAGTGTTGAAGCCCCACATTATACATACCCATAAGCAGTGCAGGTAGCAGAGCGATTACTACAATAATCATCGTACGCTTAGAGTCTCGAGCATCATGAATATGCACTCCCGATCTCGAAGTAATGTTGGGTACAAACAGGAATGTTTCAAAAGCATCATATGTTGAATAGAGCCAATGAAACTTACCCCCTTCTTCGAAATTAGGTTTTATCTTATCAAGATAATTTCTTAACGCTTTCAAAGTTATATTATTTTAATGTTATTACTTTTATTGATATTATCACATCTTACTCCATCTCCTTGCGAAGTAAATCTAATCCGGTTCTAATAATACGTTGTATTTCCAGTTTAGAAGTATCTACAAATTCACATAGAGCAAAATCTTCAGGAGCAACTTCGTAAATACCCAGCTGCTCCATCTTATCGATATTGAATGCAAGGGTTGCCTTTATAAGCTGTTCAGGAAAAATATCCATAGGGAACACCTTATCATATTCGTTAGATACAATAATAGCTCTTGGTCCACCCATTACACGAGCATCTAAACGATACTTCTTTTTGTTAGTTGGATAGGTAGCACCTGCACTATATCTTTTTGACGACAATGACGCCCAACCAATCAGTTCGTGCACATCGTCACCTTCAGGAATAACTGTAACTTGCGAATCATAGGCACGCAACACCCCTTTTTTATCAATCTTACGTCCTGTGAGTGGATTTCCACTGATATATCTAAGAGAGATGCCCTCTGTTACGTTGTTATTGAATATGGAACTGAGTTCGGTGCCAATAATCATTTTATAGAAACCCGTTTGCTTCACCTCCGAGCCTGTAAGTGCTATTGTGCGTGTTAGGTCTACTTTACCCTTATTGAATAAGCGACCTATAAGTGCAGCATCAAGAGCGTTTAACGTCCAAACAACTTCTCCGCTGTTTACAGGTTTAATATGATTAATTTGTACTCCAACATTACCTGCTGGATGTGGCCCATCAAACTCTGTTACAACCACATTATTTGCCTCTCTGAGAGCTTTACTCTTGGTCTTTGTACTTATCGAAAGATATACTTTACCCGTAGTAAGCTTTGCCAATGCGTCTAACCCTGTTTGAAGATCTTTTTCTTGTCCTTCCAAAATGAAGTCATAAGAAGGAGCCAGTGGTGACGAGTCGAAACCTGTTACAAATATATCTCTTGCCTCCTTTTTAGGATTAGCTACAACATCATACGGACGTTGATGTAGCAAAAACCAAATGCCCGCTGAAAGGAGTGAACTCTTTATCTCTTCTGATGAAAGAGATGCCACATTCTTTACTCCGTAGTCCACATATTCGATTGTACTGTCGGCCTTAATTTCGAAGTTAAGGATTCGTCTTTTTTCTCCACGCTCTATTGCAGTTACAACACCACTAACTGGTGATGCAAAAAGTATTTCTTCATGATCTTTTGCATAGAACAGTGCATCTCCGGCTTTTACCCTGTCGTCTACCTTAACAAGAGGCTTGGGTGTAATACCATGAAAGTCTTTGGGACAAATTCTCACAAATTCACTCGTTACACCTCCTCTTAAAACTTCTTCTGAAGTTCCAAGTAATGGAATCTGCAAGCCTTTCTTTATTTTTATCAGATTTGCCATATAGTTTTTTAATAAATTACCTGGTTGTAATCTTTTTGATCATCCAATTATAAATCAATCGGTTATAAATGCGCTGTGATTAAAATCAAATTATTTCACCTTTTGATGGCGCAAATATACATCATTTACAACTCAAAAAAGAGAATTTTTAGATAAATTAGTGAAAAAATTCATTAATCTAATTGTCTGAAATTCCTGCAATTTCAGGATCAATCATTATCCTTCCACAATATTCACAAACAATAATTTTTTTCCTCATTTTAATATCCATCTGCTTCTGTGGTGGAATCTTATTGAAACATCCTCCACAAGCTCCACGCTGAATTGGAACTACACCAAGGCCATTACGAGCATTTTTACGAATACGTTTAAAAGCAATTAGTAGACGTGGCTCAATTGTAGTCTCTGTTTTCTTAGCTTTCTCTCTAATTTTTTCTTCTTTCGCTTTTGTTTCAGAAACAATATCGTCTAGTTCTTTTTTCTTATGCTCAAGATCGCCCGATTTATCTTTCAACCTCTCATTGGCCTCATCCACCATCACCTTGAGAGCTGTTATTTGCTCTCCAAACTCACGAATATGCTTTTCTGAAAGAGCAATCTCAAGTGTCTCAAACTCTACCTCTTTAGAAAGGTGGTCGTACTCTTTACTATTTCTTACATTATCAAGCTGTTTATTATACTTTTCAATCTTAGCCTTACTGGTTTCAATTTTACCTTTTTGCAATTTCGTATTTTCCTCAAGCTGTTTAATTTCGAGTTCAAAATTGTTAATCCTAGTGCCAAGTCCCGCAATTTCATCATCAAGGTCAGCAACCTCAAGCGGCAGCTCTCCTCTTAGAGTTTTAATTCTGTCTATTTCTGACAAGTAAGATTGAAGTTTATAGAGCGAATCTAACTTATCCTCTACAGATACTTCTTGTTCGATTTTTTGCTTTTTTGTTGCCATAATTATATATTATTTAACAGTTTCTATTTAATAAAAAATGCAGTAATTATACGACTTATTTAAGATCGATAAATTACCACATTTCACTGTAATGGCGGGAACTAGTCTAACCGCCCCTTTTACAGATACTTTACCGGATTCGAGTCGAAAGCGGATTTATGTAATGCAAAGGTAGGAAATTTTTCTGAAATGATTTCATAAAAGATTTCTTTTGTACATATTTCTGATTCATAGTGTCCTACCACCGCAAGTAATATCTTATCTTCAACGTCGTAAAAGTCGTTATACTTTGCTTCACCTGTAACAAATGCATCTGCACCATATGAAATAGCTTTTGGAATTAAAAATGCACCCGATCCCCCACATATAGCTACGTCGAGAATCTCCTTGCCTTGTATTTTAGAATGACTTATTGTAGGCAGATTAAAAATATCTTTGAGCATATATAAAAATTCTTGTTCAGGCATAGGTTCGGAGAGCACTCCCACAATCCCGCTACCGTGTCTCTCCCACTCATTAGAAATTGGATAAAGATCATAAACCGGTTCCTCATAGGGGTGTACGGCAAGTAAAGCACGTAACACTTCTTCCTTTTTCATAATGGGAATCACAGTTTCTATTCTGACCTCTTTTTCGAAATGAAGTTCATCTTTTATTCCAACAAACGGATTCGCCCCTACTCCGGCTCTGAATGTGCCTTCTCCAAAAAGATTATAACTGCAACTGTCGTAATTTCCAATATGACCCGCTCCTGCATTAAAGATTGCGTTTCTAACGCTATCGGCATGTTGTTCTGGAACAGTAGTTACAAATTTCAACAATGCATCTTCTCTAGGCTGAAGTATTTTTACATTTTCAAGTTCAAGCATCTGTGCCAGTTTATAGTTTACTCCTCCCTGTGCATTATCTAAATTAGTATGGGCTGCATAAATAACTAAATCGTTTTTTAAAGCCTGCATGATGCACCTCTCGACATAATTTTTGCCGGTGAGCGATCTGAATGGCTTGAAAGCTATTGGATGGTGAGATATAATTAGGTTACAGCCAAGTGAGATAGCTTCATCAATTACATTTTCTGTAACATCAATTACCAACAGAGCTCCGGTAGCTTCTCTATTTACATCCCCCACCTGTATCCCACTATTATCATAATATTCTTGAAGTGGAAGTGGTGCAAGCTGTTCTATTGTCTGTATTATCTCTTTTATACGCATTTTAATCAGTTTTGGATAAGGTTCTAAAGTTTATTTCATACAAATATAACTGATTTTTCATACTTTAGTTCTATACATACCACCATATTCAAAAAATGATATTCAAAATCTTTTTAAATTGATTGTGAGGTTCTGCTTCTCAGAGTTAATTTATTTTTGATTCAAAAAAATTACCAAATAATAATCAAATTAAATTATCAGTGAAGTACCCCCCTCTCCCTTTTTATTTGTTAGTGTAAATGTATAAACTTTTATGTATTTTTGTTCTGATAAATATTTATATACTGACAATTTATGAAAAGACTTATTTCAACTACTATTGTTATTATTGCATTTCTGCAGCTTTCAATTGCTCAGCGCACTAATGAACCAAAAATCACCAATGTTTTTAATGACGCTCCAATACTCTTTAATCCAACTGATTATCCAAATGGGGTTGTTGTAAAAGGTGATATAATGTATTTGGGAAATGGACGTATTGCACTTAAAAAAATAGATATCCCACAATTCACAAATTTCACTCAAGCCGAAATAAAAATAACTTTAGTATCAAATGGCGATCCATGGGATAAGTCGGGTTCATGCTTTGTTATTCCAAATGATTCAGGAATAAACATGATTGATATTGCAGCAGACAAGGCAGTATACCCACAACAAGACACGGTCAAATATGAACATCTAAAGGGAATTGTGAAAGGAGATAATTATCAACCTACAGTTGAGCTTATGCGCTTTATGACTCCATTTGGTGTGGGTCATTTTAGTAGTAATGAAGATTCTGTTTCTGCACGTCGTCGCCCTGTTTATGTTGATGGTTGGGCAGAAGAAGTAGTATGGACACAAGATATCACAGACCTTATATCTCTTTTAAACAATGGTGCTTATATAGGTATTTATGTTGACACATGGACTCCTGAAGGATATATAGTTGATGTTGAGTTGAAGTTCACTGAGAGTGCATTACCTTGTGATCCAATGCCTTTAATGCATGTTGAACCTCTTATTAATACCAACTATTATATAGGTCAGAGTCATCCAGACATATTTTCTCGTCAGGACTTAATTATACCGTTTACAATACCCCAAGGTGCAAAAAATGTGAGATTGAAATACATAGCTACTGGTCACGGAGGTCACTCTGGTGGTGACGAATTTCATCCACAAAAACATATCCTTTCAATTGATGGAGAAGAGATATTGAATTTTCTTCCATGGAGAACTGACTGTGCTTCATTCCGTCGCTTCAACCCTACTTCCGGTGTATGGCTAAGAAGCCGCCCGTTGGCATATATTGGTAGGGGAGGCACAAGAGAGGTAAAAGAGATTGAAGAGCCATTAGCATCGTCAGATCTTTCGAGAAGCAACTGGTGTCCCGGAAGTGATGTTACTCCCGAGGATATTAATCTTCAAGGCATCACACCAGGTAATCACTCTTTAAAAATTAGTATTCCAGAGTCAACACCTATCTCAAACAATAAACTAAACCATTGGTTAGTGTCAGCCTATCTTGTATGGGAGGAGTAGACAGGGAAAATCTTTTGCATGGTATCTGCAAATATGGCTCCCATACGACGTTGAATGTATGAATCCTTGCCATTTGCCGGGTGCCAACCATATGTAACACCGTCTATTTCCTGCCAGTCGGTTGCGAACAGGTGACTGATCTGTTCACCTGTTACAGGATGAACAGATTCTTTAGAAAAACCAATGTGTTTATCAAACTCAACAACTGGTATACCCCACTTAGCACCAAGCTTACGAACAGAGTTATTATAAGTTTCTCGGCTGTCGTGCCAATCTGTGCAGAGTACAATTACAGCTGGTTTACCACTCTTTGTGTTATAATACTTTGAAGTTTCATCAAACTTAAGATTATAGCATTCAGTGATATATCTCTTTATTACATAATCGAATGCGGCAGCATAATTATCACGTGTAAAAGGAGTATCATAATCGGTATATTTCTCTTTTATCTGTGAATCTTCAAATACATCTTGTTCGTGTACCTGCATAATTACAAACGCATCAATAGTTTCCAGCTCTTGTTTGGAGTAAAGCGAACCTTCAGCCATTCTGTTTGCTGCATCTGCAATTGCCTCACCTCCAATTGCACGATTTATTGAGGAAGCGCCAACAATATCACAACCCAGTTCAAACCATCCATTATTTGATGATGCAAATGAAGCCCCAGTTAACAAAAAAGTGTAGTTTTTCTCTTTATTTTCTTGCGCAGTAAGTGTTATGGCAAAAGTCAGTAATAAAATCAATAGTGTTTCTATGCGTTTCATTATATTTTAATTTACATTTTAAAATGTAAAACTACAATTTTTCGGCTTTATTTGCAAAAAAGATTGAATATCTTCAATATTCTTCAAAAAAACATTTAATCATAATCGCTGTCTTTAATTATTAATCGTAACGAATTGTTTTTTGTTACATAATTCCATGCCCAATTAATAAAGACAACTAGCTTATTACGCACACTCAATATGAGCATCAGGTGAAGAAACATCCAGACGAGCCAGGCAAAGTGTCCTTTAAATTTTATAAACGGGAGGTCAACAACCGCTTTATTTCGACCTATGGTGGCCATAGTTCCAAGATTTTTATATTCGTATGGTTTTAGATCCTTCTCGGCGAATTCGATATTACTGGCAGACTCTAATTTATGTATATTGCGTGCTAGATTTTTTCCCTGCCCAATAGCTACATTTGCTAACTGAGGATGGCCTTTTGGATATTTTTCTGTCTCCATGTAAGCCACATCCCCAATTGCATAAACATTACTAAACCCATCTACTCTGTTGAATCTATTTACCTTTATTCTACCATTGTGCAGAACAGTCTCTTCGGGAATTCCCTCAATTGCATTTCCTACTACTCCTGCCGACCATATAACGTTGTGCGATATAATAGTTTCACCATTATTCAGAGTCACAACTTCACCATCATATTCTTTAACAAATGTGCCGGTCTTCACAATCACACCCATTTTTTGCAACTCTTTTTGTGAGTATTGCTGTGCAAGTGGACTCATATTAGCTAAAGTGCTTTTTCCACCTTCAAGAAGGAAAACATTGACCTTTTGTTTATTTATATTGGGATAATCTTTTGGAAGTATCTCTCTTGTCATTTCAGCAAATGCACCTGCTAGCTCTACACCTGTTGCTCCACCTCCAACTATTACAATGTTATAGAGTCCGTCTTTTTTCTCGGCATAAAGTAGTTTTTCGAAATTGTGAAGAATCTCGTTTCTAACATTTATAGATTGGTAGGTTGATTTAAGTCCTAATGCATTATCTTCAACCTTATTATTCCCATAGAAATTAGTGCTTGTGCCAGTTGATATAACTAAATAATCGTAACTAAACTTTCCTATAGTTGTATCGATAAAGTTTTGCTCTTTGTTGACCGATAATACTGAAGCCAAGCGAATGCGTACATCTCTTCTTCTCTGAAATATCTTTCTTATTGGAAACGACACTGTTGATGGTTCTATTTGTGAAGCAGCAACCTGATAAAATAATGGTGGAAATTGATGATGATTTACCTTATCAATTATAATAATATCGAATAGATCTTCTTTTAAATGATTCACAAACTGTAGTCCTCCAAAACCACAACCTGCAACAATAATCTTTTTTTTCATATTTATACGGTAAAATAATAACCTACTATCTCGGCATATAAAACACTTAAGAAAGATAAAAGTTGAGTTCCTACCATATAAAAAGCAAAAAGCGCTACGAATCACTCGCGGCGCTTTTCTTTAATGTTTAACATTTTAAAAATCACAGCTTCACTGCAGACACAGCATCGACTGAGGTTTTAGGTCTCCGTCGTAATTGACGTTGCACCCACAGTGTTTATTGTAGAGATCAAGCTTCTTTTTTGTCGCTCGATTCTGTCTTTTTATTCTCTTTCTGCGCTTCATCTACCTTAGCTTCAACTTCTTTAACCTCTGCGGTCTCTTCTACTTTCACTTCAGCTTTGGCATCGGTTTCCTTAACTTCAACTGGCTCTTTAACCTCTTTGGTCTCTTTTACTTTTGCCTCGTTTTCAGCTTTGAGAGTATCCTTTTTTGAAGATTCTTTTTTGGTTGCTTTTGCGTCAGTTGCTTTAGCAACTGTTTCAGCACCAGCTGCAGTAGCAGCTGCCGAACTACTACCTCTACGAGAGCGACGTGTTCTTGTTTTCTTAGTTGTGCTTTCGCTTAGCATGTTTTCGTTGAAATCCACAAGCTCAATAAAGCACATTGAAGCATTGTCGCCCAAACGATTTCCAGTCTTGATGATACGAGTATATCCTCCTGGACGATCTCCAACTTTTTGAGATACCGTTTGAAACAGTTCTGTTACTGCATACTTGTTTTGAAGTTTACTGAAAGCATTACGTCTGGCTTGTGTAGTGTCCTCTTTACTTACAGTAATAATTGGTTCCACAAACTTTCTTAACTCTTTTGCTTTTGGAACGGTGGTGAATATGCGTTTGTGCATAATGAGCGATGTTGCCATGTTGGACAGCATCGCACCACGATGAGCAGTTTTACGTCCTAAATGATTATTTCTTTTTCTATGTCTCATTGTAGTAACTAATCTTTATCTAATTTGAATTTTGATATATCCATACCAAATGTAAGGCTCAAGCTGTCTAGTAATTCTTCTAGCTCAGTTAATGATTTCTTACCAAAGTTACGGAATTTAAGCAGATCGTTCTTGTTGTGCTGAACCAACTGACCAAGGTTTTCAACATCAGCTGCCTTTAAGCAGTTGAGAGCTCTAACCGAGAGGTTAAGGTCTGAGAGTTTTCTCTTGAGAAGTTGACGCATATGAAGCACCTCTTCATCAAATTCTTCAATACCTTCAGCATCTGAAGTTTCCAACATAATCTTATTATCATCTGAAAACAATACAAAATGTTGAATAAGTATCTTAGCAGCCTCTTTCAATGCCTCTTTGGGTGCAATTGAACCATCTGAAATAATTTCAATAAGCAGTTTCTCGTAGTCTGTTTTTTGCTCGATACGATAATCTTCAACCTCAAATTTCACGTTACGAATAGGTGTGAAAATAGAGTCGATTGCCAATACCTGAACATCTTCGCTTACGAAAGTTGCACGATTCTCATCAGCCGAAACATATCCTCTACCTTTATTGATAGTCAGTTCGAGACGCAGATCGGCCTTTTTGTTCATCCTGCATATTTCCAGTTCGGGGTTTAAAACTTCGAAACCGGTAAGCAGTTTTCCAATATCTCCGGCTTTAAACACTTCCGTTCCCGAAATAGCGATGCTCACCTTTTCTGTTTCAAACTCTTCAACTACCCTTTTAAATCTTACTTTTTTAAGATTAAGTATGATACCTGTTACATCTTCTATGACGCCGGGGATGGTAGCAAATTCATGCTCCGCTCCGTCGATTTTTACCGAAGTAATCGCAAATCCCTCAAGCGATGAAAGTAGAATACGGCGCAAGGCGTTGCCTATTGTAATGCCATATCCCGGTTCCAGCGGTCGGAATTCAAACTTACCGGAGAAAGTATCCTCCTGCAGCATGATTACCTTATCGGGTTTTTGGAATGCTAATATTGCCATGAAATTATTGTTTAGAATATAATTCTACGATGAGTTGTTCTTTTATACTTTCCGGAATGTCGGCTCTTTCAGGCACGTGCAGTACTGTACCGCTCATACTACCATTGTTCCATTCCAGCCAAGGATATTTGCTGTGATTAAAACCTGCTAAAGAATTAACAACCACCTCTAATGATTTTGACTTTTCTCTTACACCTATAACATCACCTGCTTTAACTGTATATGAAGGTATGTTTACATTCTTACCATTTAAAACTATATGACGGTGTGTTACCAGCTGACGGGCAGCTGCTCTTGTAGGAGCAATGCCTAAGCGGAATACCATGTTGTCTAAACGCTGTTCTAATAACTGCAATAGAACCTCACCTGTAATGCCGCGGCTGCGTGAAGCTTTGTCAAAAGTACGGCGGAATTGCTTCTCTAGTACACCGTATGTATATTTTGCTCTCTGTTTTTCACGTAATTGAATACCATACTCTGATGTTTTTCTTCTACGTGAGTTTCCATGTTGTCCGGGTGGGTAATTCTTTTTAGAAAGTACTTTATCGGGACCGAAAATGGGTTCGCCGAATCTACGGGCGATTTTTGATTTTGGACCAGTATATCTTGCCATTTTTACTAACTTAAATTTTCTTTTAATTAAACTTTTCTGGCTTTCGGAGGACGGCAGCCGTTATGAGGTAGTGGTGTCACATCTACAATCTCAGTAACTTCTATGCCTGATCCGTGAATTGTTCTAATTGCTGATTCACGCCCGTTTCCAGGACCTTTTACGTATGCTTTCACCTTTCTCAGGCCTAAATCATATGCTACTTTAGAGCAATCCGATGCAACCATCTGTGCTGCATAAGGTGTATTCTTTTTGGAACTTCTGAATCCCATTTTACCTGCCGAAGACCAACTAATAACTTCACCATCTTCATTTGTCAAAGAAACAATGATATTATTGAATGATGAAGAGATATGAGCCTGCCCGACTGCTGAAACTTTTACATTTCTCTTTTTTGCTGAAACTGTTCTTTTTGCCATGTTCCTTATTTATTATTTAGTAGCTTTTTTCTTGTTAGCAACGGTTTTCTTTCTTCCCTTACGTGTACGGGCATTATTTTTTGTACTCTGTCCACGTACAGGTAAACCAATACGGTGACGTATACCACGATAGCAACCAATGTCCATTAATCTCTTAATGTTCAATTGTACCTCTGAACGTAGATCTCCTTCCACTTTAAAATCAGTGGAGATGATTTCACGTATACGAGCTGCCTGATCGTCAGTCCAGTCTTTCACTTTGATATTTCTATCAACTTCTGCTTTTGTTAAAATGGTGTTAGCTGCACTACGTCCGATTCCATAAATATATGTAAGGGCAACTTCACCCCTCTTATTCTGCGGCAGATCGACACCAACAATTCTTATAGCCATATATAATTTAATTATTTGATTACAATGATATACTATTTATCCTTGACGTTGTTTAAACTTAGGATTCTTTTTGTTTATAATATATAACCGGCCTTTTCTCCTTACTATTTTGCAATCGGCCGAACGTTTCTTTAAAGAAGCTCTTACTTTCATATCTTTTTGTTTTATTTTTCGTTTCTTGTTTTTCTCCTGAAATTTCAGGTACTCTGTTATATTCTGTTTCTCTATTGTCAGAACTCAATAATAAGTCATATGACAACTATTTTACTTATATCTGAACGAAATCCTACCCTTAGTAAGATCGTAGGGCGACATTTCAAGTCTCACCCTGTCACCGGGTAAAATACGAATATAGTGCATACGCATTTTTCCCGAAATGTGAGCGGTGATCTCATGCCCATTTTCTAGTTCAACACGAAACATAGCATTTGATAATGCTTCAATAATTGTTCCGTCCTGTTCAATTGATGATTGTTTAGCCATGAATCTATGCTTTTTTTGTTTATTAATTAGTCTCTTCTATAAATTCAAATGTTGAGAGTATATCAGCTTTACCATTACGAATAGCTACTGTGTGTTCAAAATGAGCAGAGGGCTTGCGGTCTTTTGTCCGCACTGTCCATCCATCATTTTCAAATATCACTTTTCTACCACCCATATTTATCATTGGTTCTATAGCTATGCACATACCGTTTTTAATGATGGGTCCTGTGCCACGTCTCCCATAATTAGGAACTTCGGGTGCTTCATGCATCTGGCGACCAATTCCATGGCCAACCAATTCACGAACCACTGAATACCCTCTCTTTTCACAATACTCTTGTATTGTTGAACCTATATCACCTATTCTTCCATTTTCCCTTGCTTGCTCAATTCCTTTATAAAGCGATTCCTTTGTAGTCTGCAGAAGATCTTTCACTTCTGCACTAACATCACCCACACAAAATGTATAAGCCGAATCTCCACAAAAGCCACGAAGCTGAGTTCCGCAATCTATTGAAACAACATCACCCTCTTGGAGGGGTTTGTTATTGGGAATTCCATGTACAACGTTTTCGTTTACTGAAGTACATAATGAATTTGGAAAACCACCGTATCCTAAGAAAGTGGGAATAGCGCCATGATCTCTGATAAACTCTTCGGCAATTTTATCAAGCTCCAACGTAGTCACACCCGGTTTGATTAGCTTAGACAACTCTCCGAGTGTCTTACCTACCAAACGGTTTGCTTCACGCATAAACTCAATTTCTTCGTCGGTTTTCAGAATTATCATATTACTATTCATATTTTAGACATTAATAAACTGCAGCTGATCCAGTTCTACCTTTAATCTTAGCTCCTGATTTAAGGAAGCCGTCATAATGGCGCATCAATAAGTGACTCTCAATTTGTTGCAATGTATCAAGTACAACACCAACAAGTATCAATAGCGATGTTCCTCCAAAGAATTGAGCAAACATTGAGTTGATTCCCATCAGTCCTGCAAAAGCAGGTAAGATAGCAACAATTGCAAGGAAGAAAGAACCTGGTAGTGTAATTCTCGACATAATTGTGTCAATATACTCTGCCGTTTTCTTTCCTGGTTTCACTCCAGGAATGAAACCGTTGTTACGTTTCAAATCTTCAGCCATCTGCACCGGATTAACAGTAATCGCAGTGTAGAAATATGTGAATGCAATAATTAGTAAGGCAAATATCAGGTTATACCAGAAACTGCCAGGGTTCATAAGTGCTGCTAAAAATCCTCCTCCCTCACTCACAGAAAACTGTGCAAGGGTAAGAGGAATAAACATTAATGCTTGCGCAAAAATGATAGGCATCACATTAGCCGCGTTTACCTTTAGTGGTATATATTGTCTTACACCACCATACTGTTTATTACCAACTATGCGTTTTGCATACTGTACGGGTACTCTTCTAACTCCCTGTACAAGCATGATTGCAGCAGCTGTAACAGCCACAAGAAACAGCAATTCAAGAAGTAATAAAACCAAACCTCCTGGTGCATTAACCAGACGGTCGAATTCAGCTACTAAAGAGTGTGGCAGACGTGCAATAATACCAATTAAGATGACAAACGAAATTCCGTTTCCAATTCCTTTATCAGTAATACGCTCACCCAGCCATAGTACAAACATACTTCCACCGGCTAGTATTATTGTTGAAGGCAAAACCCAATCCCAGAATCCTCCAGGAATAGCTGCACCTACTGCACCATATAAATAAGCAGGTCCCTGTACAATAAGAATTGCTACGGTAAGATATCTTGTGTACTGATTAATTTTAGTACGACCGCTCTCACCTTCACGTTGCATCTTCTGAAACGCGGGAACAGCTATACCCAACAACTGCATAACAATCGATGCAGAGATATAGGGCATTATTCCTAGTGCAAAAATCGATGCATTTGCAAATGCACCTCCCGAGAACATATCCAGCAGGCTTAACAAACCTGTGCTGGCATTCTGTTGTAGAGACACAAGTGCTTCAGGGTTTATACCTGGTAATACAACAAATGATCCAAACCGGTATATGGCAATAAATCCAATAGTTATCAGAAGTCTCTGTCTAAGATCTTCTATCTTCCAAATATTTTTTACTGTTTGTACAAATCCCATCTTCTTAGAGTTTTACTGCTGTACCACCTAAAGTGGTAATAGCCTGTTCAGCTGACTTAGAGAATGCGTGTGCCTCAACTTCTAGTTTGGCAGTTAATGTACCTCTACCCAATATTTTCACTAAATGTTTTCCGGTAACAAGTCCTGCATCCATCAGAACCTTCTGGTCAATTTTGGTGAGCTTAAGAGCATCAGCCAACTCCTGAAGAGTTTCTAAATTGATTGCTTTGTATTCAACTCTATTAAGAGATTTGAATCCGAATTTTGGGACCCTGCGCTGTAATGGCATCTGTCCACCTTCGAAACCAACTTTTTTTGAATACCCTGATCTTGATTTTTGACCTTTATGTCCTTTTGTAGAAGTACCACCTTTGCCAGAGCCTTCACCACGTCCGATTCTGGTTGATGATTTAGTAGCACCTGCAGCCGGTTTTAAATTCGATAAATCCATTTTATATATCTTT
>CAZSBA010000014.1:0-34132 GCA_964605035.1 uncultured Proteiniphilum sp.
TGCTCATGTTATTTTCTTGGTTTTTTGAAATTAAGATAAGGATGAAGATTGATCTCTTTTTAAATTGGTGTAAAAATAACACAGATATTTGCGTTGACCTAGTATAATTATGTGTTATAAAACATAAATTCAACTTTTTAACATTACCCTATTAAATCTATTAAATCTACACTTCTGGTAACCAGAACCTTATCTATTTTGTTTCCGTCTATATCTACAATCTCGAAAGTTAGGTTGTTATAATTAAATTTATCTCCTACCCCAGGTATCTTGTTAATGCATGCAAAAACAAATCCTGCAACTGTTGAATAATCTATTTTATCAAAATCAACCACAAACTCTTCATCAAATTGTGTCAAAATCTCAATCGGAGCTTCTCCATTTACAAGTGCTGAATTATCTTCACGAATATATATAAGTGGCTCTGTTGACTCAATATCTGTCTCTTCTGGAACATTACCTACCAAATTTTCAAAAATATCATGTATTGTAATTATTCCTTCTAAGCTTCCATACTCGTCAACTACTACAGCTACAAACTTATAGTTGTTTTTAAAGTTTTCTAGCACCTTTTGTGCACGAACCGTATTCGGTACGATAATTGGCTCTGAGATTAGCTCCTCAATTGCAAACTCATCATCATTATTCAAACGTATCAGAAAATCTCTCATAGAGATTATTCCGGCAAAATCATCTATACTGTTTCTACAAGCAAGTATTTTACTATGCTTGGTTTTAAGTAAATCAGAAATTATTTCTTCTTTGCTTTTACTTATGTTTACCCATTCCACATCTGTTCGGTGGGTCATTAGATGTTTTGCTCGTTTATCAGAAAAATAGAATACTTGCTCGTGTATGATATTCTCTTCTACATCAATGATACCCTCGTGTGATGCTGTCTTAAGCATTGCTCTCAGCTCCATTTCCGAAACCACATCATTTTTAGGTTTTAAGCCTATAAGTTTATTGATGAATCCGGTAGAAAATGATAAGAGTTTAACAAATGGGTAAAATATGATACTTACAATGTGAATTGTTGGTGCAGCTTTAATTGCCATTTTCTCTGCACTGTTAAGCGCAATAGTTTTAGGCACTAGCTCACCTATTACAATAGACACATAGGTGATAAGAAATACAACGATAGTCAAAGATATAGCATCTGCAAAAGGAGCAGTAGCGGCAAACTGCTGGAAGAAGGGCGTAAGTTTACTTGCAAAAGCCTGTCCTCCATACGCACCATTTATAATACCAATTAATGTTATACCAACTTGTACAGAAGATAGGAAATTATCGGGATCGGACTGTAATGACAATGCTTTGATAGCCCCTTTTTTCCCTTTCTTGCTTTCTGCTTCCAGTTTGCGTTTCTTTGCCGATACTATTGCAATTTCGGATAATGCGAAAAATCCATTTATAAGTATCAACAGAAGAATGATGATAATATCTAACCACATATTCTATATAATGTGTAAATGCTTTGGAGTTTTACCACAATGGTGTTGGATATACACCTTCGTCGGTAAGCTCTTTAAGTTTAGCTACAACTGTAGGTCTATCTTCAGCGTAAGTTACACCAAACCATTTTGAAGGTGTGTCAAGCACTTTTACAGTAACTTTATTATTTACTATAAGGTCATTAACCAATAGTGGAATAAAAAATTCTGCCTTGATATTGTCTTGATTTTCTTTTAAGAACTTAATGAAATACTCATCAGAGTATTCGAAATAGTCAGGTGTGAAACCCCACATGTTCATTGAAACAGGTGTATTGTCTTCGACAGATGTCCAACTTCCATTCTCTTCCTGATAACTAACTTTACCATCAATTCTCTTAACCTGTGTACGCTCAACTACACCTGTTAAATTGTCATCTTCGTCGGTTTCACACACACCACGAGCAACAGTACCACTTTCTGAGAGTGTATTTCCTACTCTGTAACCAATCATACAGTATTTATTTTCACTCTTTTCTAATGAAGTGAGATAATCGGCTAGTACCTTAAAACTTTCACGACCGTAGAAGTCGTCGGCATTAATTACTGCAAAAGGTTCATTGATTACGCTTTTACCCATCATTACGGCATGATTGGTACCCCATGGCTTCACTCTATCGGGGTTTGGTGTAAAGCCTTCAGGAAGCTTATCAGGCTCTTGAAATACCAGCTCTACAGGTATTCTTTTTTCATACTTCTTTACAATCTTTTCAGTAAAATCCTGTTCAAAGTCTTTTCGGATTACAAATACCAGTTTCCCAAAACCGGCATTTACTGCATCGAATATAGAATAATCCATAATGGTTTCTTTGCTAGGTCCCACCCCGTCTAGTTGTTTGAGACCACCATAGCGACTTCCCATTCCTGCAGCTAATACAAATAATGTAGGTTTCATTTAATATTATTTTATTGCTTATTAGAAATGCAAATGTAATCTTTTTATATAGATAGATGAAACGAATTGTATAAAGAATTAGAGTGCTTAATGTTGAATTTATTTGATTTATTTGTTAATTTTTTAAAGTTTTATGAATATTAAAAACAATTCTTCCCTGTTTGTGTTAATTAATGAGAGATAGAATTTTATATTCAAAATTAGTTTAAATTAAAAAACATAGTAAATCATGGAAAATGAAGTTTCAAAAGACCCACAACAAGTCTCACAAGACAAAACTATTGCAATAATTGCATATCTGACATTTATTGGTTTAGTGATTGCATTTGTAATGAATAATGAAAAAAAAGATCCATTTGCGACTTACCATATCAGGCAATCGTTGGGTTTAGTTTTAACAAGTATCGCCTTAAGCTTAATTAACGTAATACCGATACTCGGTTGGATAATTAGTCTAGTAGGTGCATTCGTTCTACTTTACATGTGGATTGTGGGACTCTTAAATGCTATAAACGGAAAAGAGAAACCAGTACCAATTTTAGGCGAAAAGTATTTAGAGTGGTTAAAATCCATTTAATTAATACTTAATCATTTTAATCACAGCTTTATATACGTTTAACAATGAAAACTATTAAAATTCTTCTTCTATCATCATTCTTTTTTGTAATTACTTCCAACGCTGAAGCTCAATTTCTGAATAGGCTAAAGAACAAGATAGTTGAGAAATCAGAAGAGGTTATTATTAATAAAGCTGCCGATAAGGCAGCTGAGCAAACTGCGGAATTAATGGATAAGATTCTTGATCAGAGTCTTGATGGTCTCTTTAATATAGGTGGGGGAAAAATGGTGGACGTAAGTGAACTACCTGCCAATTACAAATTTAATTACCTCTACAGATTAAAAATGACTACTGCAGAGGGTGATCTTGAGATGGATTATTTTTTTAATAAGAATGAGTCTTACTTCGGAGCACGGAGTCAGGTATCACCCGATATGTTGATGGTTTTTGATGTTGACAATAATTTATTTGTAATAAAATCAGGAGAAAGTATAATTGCAAGGGAGATTGATTTGGATAGTAGTTCGGATATTGAAGAAACTAATGAGATCTACAATGATTATACTTTTAAAGAAATACCAAGCAGGGAGTTTCTTGGCATTAATTGCCCTGGCTATGAGATGGAGGACGAAGAAAATAAATTTATCGTTTATATTGCTCCCGATGTGGGAGTTGGATTTGGAAGTGGCAATGGAGGTAAAGTAGTGAATATGCCTAAAGAGATGCAAGCTTTCAGTAAGAGATACAATGAAGGTCTAATGATGTATATGGAAATGGAAAATAAATTGGATGCAAAAAAGGAAGAGAAGGTTATTACTTCTATGGAATGTATTGCATTTGAAGAATCTGATACAACAATTAAAATTAGGTAAACATAAATTGTTATCGCACAAGAATATATTTATATGATTATAATGTAAATGATTGCCAAAGATTATCTTGAGGTACTTGTGCAGAAACTTCTATTTTAGCCTTTGAAACTGGGTGGATAAAGGAAATTGACCTTGCATGTAAGCATATACTTCCATCCGGATTAGATCTGCTTGCTCCGTATTTGAGATCCCCTTTTATAGGACATCCTATTTTTGAAAGCTGTGTTCTAATCTGGTGATGTCTTCCGGTTTCAAGATCCACTTCAAGTAAGAAATAATTTTCTGATGTGGCAATAATCTTGTAATGCATCACTGCTTTTTTTGCACCCTGCTTTTCCTTGTCGAAGGCAGTTGACTTATTGTTTTTTTCATTTTTTATAAGCCAGTGCACTAAAATCCCTTCGTGATTGGGTGGGCTGTTTTTAACTATAGCCCAATATTTCTTATCCACTTTATCATTTCTGAACATTTCATTAAGTCTTGATAGAGCCTTACTTGTTTTTGCAAAAACAACCACTCCTGTTGTTGGCCTATCAAGTCGGTGAGTTACACCACAAAAAACGTTGCCGGGTTTGTTATATTTCTCCTTAAGATACTCTTTAACAATTTCCGACAACGGTTTATCTCCCGTTTTATCGCCTTGAACGATTTCTCCGGAAGCTTTATTTACTATGATAATATGATTGTCCTCGTAAAGAACGGTCATATCAGGTATTCATTCCTCCGCAAACATTAATTACTTGTCCGCTTACGTACGAAGATAAATCTGATGCTAAGTAAAGTGCAGTATTCGCAACATCTTCGGGCGTACCTCCGCGGCGGAGTGGTATTTGTTTTGCCCATTCTTTACGAACCTCATCAGAAAGCTGACCAGTCATTTCTGTGATTATGAATCCGGGAGCGATTGCATTTGCTCTAATTCCACGTGAGCCAAGTTCTTTAGCAGTAGATTTAGCAAGACCTATCATACCCGCTTTTGAAGCAGAATAATTAGCCTGACCTGCATTACCCGAAACCCCAACAACAGAACTCATATTTACAATGCTACCCGATTTTTGGCGCATCATTATTGGTGTAACTGCATGTATAAAGTTGAAGGCCGATTTAAGATTCACATTTATAACGGCATCCCATTGCTGTTCACTCATTCTCATTATTAGGCCATCCTTTGTTATACCGGCATTATTAATAAGAATATCGATTCTACCAAAATCTTTTAATACTTCATCAACTACTTTATGAGAATCCTCAAAATCGGCAGCATTTGAAGCATAACCCTTACACTTTACTCCTAATGATGAAATCTCATGTTCTGTTGCATTACCTACTTCATCAATCGTTAGATCAGTGAATGCTATATTTGCGCCTTCAGAAGCAAATTTTAAAGCAATTGCTTTGCCAATACCGCGTGCAGCACCAGTTATAAGCGCAGTTTTACCTTCTAATAATTTCATATGATTTAAATTATATATTTATCTGATATATGAACAAAGAATGTTCAAATATTAACTATTGGAAACTCTTAATATTTCACTTTTGCTTTGTATATAAACCTTTTAGTACAATATTTGAAATCAACTCTCTGTCGCTCTTTTTATTGTAATCTAGTTTAATTACACCCCTTATAGCAGGAACTTCTAAACCTTTAAATGCATAATGAAGTATTTCAGCAGTTTGTTTGATATCCGAAAGCTGAAATATGCCTTTATCAGTTCCTTCTCGAATAATTGATTCTAAGTAATGGATTTCTTTGTTGTCGAACTCTTTTCTAACTGTTTCAACCTGCCAAATATCTCTGAAGAAATCAGCTTTAAGAGTTCCATTTCTAGTAACCACTTCTTTTATTGCATTCAACCTAGTAAATGCAAGAAGGATTAATTTATCATCTGCTGAAATATCACGTTTAATTACAGCTTCAAGCTTTTTGTACAACCCATTTAACTCCGACTCTATTACAGCTTTATAGATGTCATTTTTACTGCTAAAGTAAGTGTATAAAGTACGTCTACCTCGCTGTGAAGCTTTGGCAATATCATTCATAGTTGTATTCTCAACTCCTTGCTTTGCGAAAAGCTGTCGAGCTACATCTATCAAATTAGATTTTGTTTTTGAAATTGCTGATGCCACTTTGTTTTGCACATTTTAATTATATATGTGCAAAAATAAAACAAAGTTTTAATATAACACAACCATTTCAGATAAAAAAATCAAATAACTTAATTCTATTTGTCTTTGTTTTTCATTAAATCTGCAGCTTCACACACTTCATTATACCATTCTTCTCCAAATTTTCTTATTAGAGGTTCCTTTAAAAATCGGTATAATGGCAAACCATTCTTTCTACCCAAATCAACAGCAGGTTCACAAATCGACCATTTGTGATAATTTACAGCTGTAAACTCTACATACTCTTTTAATCTAATAGGATAAAGATGACAAGAAATTGGTTTTTGAACTGATATACGGCCTTCCCTGTAAGCATTATCTATAGCGCATTTACATATTCCATCTTCGTCAAAAAAAGTAAAGACACACTCTTCGCCTCTTATTATTGATGTAACAAGCTCTCCGTCATAATCTGTATAAGCAATTCCTTGTTCATTTATCAACTCTTGAGCTTTTGGCGAAAGGTCATCCCAAATCTCAGGCAATATTTCATTTATCTGAGTGTACTCTTCTTTTGTAATTGGTGCACCTGATTCACCGTCTACACAGCATTGTCCTTTGCACTTGCATAAGTCGCAAATAAATGTCTCTTCAAATATATCGTCAGATATTAATGTCTGTTGAATCTGTATCATAATTTTTAATTTTTGATGCTCTATTATTATATATCACAAATAATATAACTGTAATAAGAAGACTAGATAGAGCTAATAATATATATGAGGCGTTAATTGTCAAATCTTCAATTCTTTTATACCATTCGGCTTCACTCCAAAAGAAATTAACTACAATTACAGTAGCATTGTTTAAAAAGTGAAACAAAATCGGGATCCATAAATTTCTTGTATATAAAAAAAGATAACCAAGAATAGCTCCAAGAAATAGGCGTGGCAGAAAACCATAAAACTGAAAGTGTACTACACTAAAGATTAGTGCTGCTAGCCATACCGACACATGTCCATTCTTGAATTTTTCTTGTATAAACTGCTGCATTGCTCCACGAAAAAAAAACTCTTCTGAAATTGAAGCAAGTCCTGCTATTACTATTATATTAATAATTAATGAACTTATTGACCTGCCAGATAAAAGTAAATCAGTTGTTTCAAGCGCAGCGTCTTCCATTGTTCGCATTACTTCTTCAACCCCACTCATCCATTCAGGAAGTGCTATGCCTTTATTTAGTAATGTGAGAAAGGAAGCAAAAACATAAGAGAAAATAAAGATTATAACTGCAAAAACATTTTTTTTATAGATGCCATTCTCACTCCTGATTTTCAAATACTTTAGGGGTTTACTATTTGTCCATGCAACAATTAGTATTGCAGGCATTGCAATTGCAAAAATAGATTGGGAAATAGTATTCACGTAAAGCGAAACCAACACGTTTTCCCTATCAAATATTGGTATTAAGAGAATCAATTGAGATATTGCTCCTGCAATGAAAAGACCAATTAACAGGAATATAAACAGATAAGCAATTTTAAAACCAGGTGAAGCAGTTGTAAGTAGTAAGCGCATATTTCTTTATAAAAGAATGTTTATTTTAGCAAAAAAGGAATACAAAGATACTATCATCTTGTTATAAAAACGAAACTTTTTAAAGGAGTCGCATTTTTTTTTGCAATTTGAAAGAATAAGACTAATTTTGCAATCTTATAAAAAAAACAGTTTCAAACGGTTGAATTTAACCGACTTTGAATAAAATCATCCATTTTAAATGAAATCGACACTTAATAAAACCGACGAGGTAAATGGTACCATCGTTATAGAGCTTGAGAAAGCTGATTATCAAGAGAAAGTAGACAAGTCGTTAAATCAACTCCGTCAAAGGGCAGAGATTCCTGGTTTCCGTCAAGGGAAAGTACCCAAAAGCGTCATACATAAAATGTATGGTAAATCTGTATTAATTGACGAGATTAATAAGATTATTACCGAGGAGCTGGGTAACTTTGTGAAAGAAAATAAACTGAAAATTCTTGGTGAACCTCTTGCAGATAATAGTCCCGAAAAACAAGTTGATCTTGACAAAGATGAGAATTTCAAATTTCATTTCAATGTTGGGTTAACTCCAAGTTTCGACTTAAAACTTGAAGATGTTGAGCAAGACTACTATAACGTAGAGCTCGAGGATGATGTGTTAGATAAACAGATTGATTCCTATAAACAAAACTTCGGCACATACCTCAAAGTAGAAGAGGAAGCTATTGAGACCGACCTGGTAAAAGGAACCCTCACAGAAGTTGAGAATGGTGAAGTAAAAGAAGATGGTATTGTTGTAGAAAATGCAATACTAATGCCTTCATACCTTAAAGATGAAACAATAAAAAGTAGTTTTGTTGGCTCTAAGATTGGTGATGCAATTGTATTTAACCCAAAAACTGCATACGATAACAATGAGGCAGAGATTGCTTCTTTACTACAGAAAACCAAAGAAGAGATTAAAGATATTAATCCTGACTTTCGCTTTGATATAAACGAAGTTACTCGTTATAAAGAGGCTGAATTAAATCAGGAGTTATTTGATCGCGTTGTTGGTGAAGGTGTAGTTACAACAGAAGAAGAATTCAGAACTAAAGTACAAGAACAGATTATTAAACAGTTTAAGCCAGGAGCAGACCATCTCTTTATTCATGAAATGAGAGATAAAATTGTTGAAAAAATGGCTGAGGTTGAATTCCCCGAAGATTTCTTAAAGCGTTGGTTACTTGAATCAAGCGAGGAAAGAAACGAAGAACAAATAGCAAAAGATTTTCCTTTAATCCTTGAAGATTTAAAATTTCATGTTGTAAAACAGAAAATTGTTGAGGACAATGAAATAAAAATTGAATTCAAGGATATTGAGGCCTTAGCTATTGAAGTTGCAAGAGCTCAATTTGCACAATACGGAATGTCTAATCTACCCGATGATGTTCTTCAGAACTATTCTAAGAGTCTTTTAGAGAAAGAAGAAACTATTCAAAATCTCTACGAAAAAGCAACTGAAGAGAAGGTTATTGAATGGCTAAAAAAGAATGTCAAAGTAGTTGAGAAATCAGTTAGCTCTGAGGAGTTTAACAAAATAATGAGCGAACACTCTCATCAACATGGAGAAAACGAAGATCACAGTGCTCACGAAGAAGCTGAAGGTCAATCTGAAGAAGCTGAAAACTCAGAAGAGTAGCATATTTCTTGGATATAATTTTATTATTAAATAATTCATTTTAAATTTGTGCTATTCTGGCACTTTATTTGCACCAGTTCATCATATAAATTATCTTGAACTACAAAATATAAATTATGAATAACGAATTCAGAAAGTACGCAGTTAAGCACTTAGGCATGAATGGCTCTAGACTTGACAGCTACATGAACCTGAGAAGTCAGGGTGGATATATATCTCCAACTATTATCGAAGAGAGACAGCTGAATGTTGCACAAATGGACGTATTCTCTCGTCTGATGATGGATCGTATTATTTTTCTTGGAACAGCAATTGATGATTATACTGCAAACGTAATGCAGGCTCAGCTTCTGTATCTCGATTCTTCCGATCCGGGTAAAGACATATCAATATACATAAACTCTCCGGGTGGATCAGTATATGCTGGTCTTGGAATATATGACACAATGCAATTCATTTCAAGCGATGTGTCTACAATTTGTACTGGCATTGCAGCCTCAATGGCAGCAGTACTTCTAGTTTCGGGAGCTGAAAAAAAACGTTTCGCATTAACCCATTCACGTGTTATGATTCACCAACCAATGGGCGGTGTACAAGGACAAGCTTCTGACATCGAAATCACTGCACGAGAAATAGCAAAAATAAAACAAGAACTTTATAGCATTATATCAAAACATTCCGGAAAACCTATCGAAGATGTGAGCAGGGACTCCGATCGCGACTTCTGGATGACAGCATCCGAAGCTAAAGAGTATGGTATGGTAGATGATGTATTAGTTAGGAAATAAACAGCTATGGCAAAAAAAGCGAACAGTAGCAATCATTGTAGTTTTTGCGGAAGAAGCGAGCAAGAGGTAAATCTGCTAATTTCGGGTATGACTGGTTACATATGTGATATGTGTACCGAACAGGCACATGAAATAGTAAGCGACTCTTTTAAAAGCAATGAAAAAAATGATGTAGGCATCTCTTTCTCCTCACTTCCTAAACCTGCTCAAATAAAAGAGTTCTTAGATGAATATATTATTAAGCAGGATAATGCAAAGAAATTTCTTTCAGTTGCTGTATATAACCATTACAAGCGTATTTTACAGAAAAATGCAAAAGATGATGTTGAGATTGAGAAATCTAATATCATAATGGTTGGAGCAACTGGTACAGGAAAGACTTTACTTGCAAGAACAATTGCAAAGATGCTGCAAGTTCCTTTTACTATTGTTGACGCTACTGTATTAACAGAAGCAGGCTATGTGGGAGAAGATATCGAAAGCATTCTAACCCGACTATTACAAGTTGCAGATTACGATGTAAGTGCAGCCGAAAGAGGCATTGTGTTTATTGATGAAATAGATAAGATTGCTCGTAAAAGTGATAATCCTTCCATTACAAGAGATGTAAGTGGCGAGGGAGTTCAGCAAGGTCTTCTCAAGCTTCTTGAAGGATCGGTTGTAAATGTACCGCCACAGGGTGGTCGTAAACATCCCGAACAGAGAATGGTAGCTGTTAACACCAAAAATATACTTTTTATTTGTGGTGGAGCTTTCGATGGTATCGAAAAGAAGATAGCACAAAGATTAAACACTCGAGTAGTAGGCTATGCGGCAAGTCAGGAAAACAAGAATATCGATAAAGATAATATGCTTAAATATATTACTCCACTCGATTTGAAATCCTTCGGACTCATTCCTGAAATAATCGGTCGTTTACCAATTCTTACATACCTTGAGCCTCTCGATAAAGAAGCATTATTGCGTATATTAGTTGAGCCTAAAAACTCTATAATCAAGCAATATCAAAAGCTCTTTAGTATGGATGGTGTAGCTCTTACTTTTGATGATGGCGCATGCGAATATATAGTAGACAAAGCTATTGAGTTTAAATTGGGTGCAAGAGGCCTCAGATCAATTGTTGAAGCTATTATGATTGATGCGATGTTTACATTGCCTTCAGGTGAAAAGAAGAAACTTAATGTAACCCGTAGTTATGCAACTAATCAGCTCGAAAAATCAGATCTGCATCATTTAAGAGTGGCATAAAAACTCCCTCACAAAATGTTGTACGGGAATGAAATAAACTCCCAAAAATCTTAAAGAAACGCATGGTTCAAACCTGCGTTTTTTTAATGGTAAAAAAATAGATTTATTTGGCACATTTTAATTTTTAGTATATCTTAGGTGTGAAATGTCTCAAGTATTCTAATTGGAATTGTATAATACTTATTTATATTTGTTGGGAACTTTCAAGTCATGTTTTTAAGCCAGTGTGATTAATTAAATGAAAAATCGAGATTTAATTTATAAAGGGTTAAAGGAGTATTTTGGATTCGACACGTTCAAAGGTAATCAGGAAGCCATAATAGAGAGTGTATTATCAGAGAAAGACACTTTTGTCTTGATGCCTACGGGCGGAGGCAAATCGTTGTGCTATCAACTTCCTGCATTATTAATGGAGGGTACTGCAATTATCATATCACCACTAATAGCTCTTATGAAAAATCAAGTGGATGCAATGCGCAACTACAGCGAAACAGATGGTATAGCACACTTTTTAAATTCATCATTAAGTAAAAATGAGATAGAAGAAGTAAAAAAAGAAGTTGTTTCAGGAAAAACAAAAATGCTATACGTAGCACCCGAATCACTCACTAAAATGGAGAATATAGAGTTTCTCCGTTCAATACCAATTTCATTTTATGCAGTAGACGAAGCTCATTGTATATCTGAATGGGGACATGACTTCCGACCCGAATATAGGCGAATAAGACCAATTATTGGCGAAATTAGTGTTAGACCTATAATTGCACTTACTGCCACTGCAACCCCAAAGGTGCAACATGATATCAAAAAGAATCTTGGGATGGATCATTCCGAGTTTTTCAAATCTTCTTTTAATAGGCCTAACTTATATTACGAGGTTAAAAGAAAGACAGATCAAATAGATAGAGATATTATAAAATTTATCCTTTCTCAGAAAGGCAAATCTGGAATTGTATACTGCCTAAGTCGAAAGAAAGTTGATGATTTTGCAGAAATATTGCAAGCAAACAATATAAAAGCACTACCATATCATGCAGGAATGGATGCTGTGGCACGCTCAAATAATCAAGATGCCTTTCTAATGGAGAAGGCAGATGTAATAGTAGCAACTATTGCCTTCGGAATGGGAATTGATAAACCCGACGTGCGATATGTAATCCATTATAATATACCTAAAAGTCTTGAGGGATATTATCAAGAGACAGGAAGAGCCGGAAGAGACGGCGGAGAAGGTAAATGTATAGCTTATTATTCAAGAAAAGACCTTCAAAAATTGGAGCGTTTTATGCAGGGTAAGCCTGTATCAGAACAAGAAATAGGTAAACAACTCTTACTAGAAACTGCAGCCTATGCAGAAACATCGGTATGTAGAAGAAAGATGTTGTTACATTATTTTGGTGAAGATTACAACATACCAAACTGCGAACATTGTGATAATTGTTTAAATCCAAAAATAAAAGTGGAAGCAAAAGAATTACTAATTACTGTATTAGAATCAGTTACTGTTCTTAAAGAAAAACAAAAAACCGACTATCTGATAGATTTTCTTATTGGAAAAGAAACCTCCGATATAGAGAACTATGGACACGACAAACTTGAAGAGTTTGGCTCAGGTGCAGATGAAGAAAAAAGCACTTGGGAATCTGTTATCAGTCAGGCACTACTCGGTAATTATCTTAAAAAAGATATTGAGAATTATGGAATCATTAAATTAACGAAGAAAGGAAAAGATTTTTTAAAGAATCCTGTCTCGTTCAAAATCATTAAAGAAGATGAGGATGAGGATGATTTAACAGATTTAGAAGGAGAAGATTCAGAAATATTAGCTTCTGGTGCAGGCAGTGGCGGAGCTGCAGATCCTGTCCTTTTTTCAATGATGAAAGATCTAAGGAAAAAGATATCAAAAAAACTAGATGTCCCTCCTTATGTTATTTTTCAACCATCATCGCTCGAAGCAATGGCAACTTCATACCCTATTACTATGGATGAGTTGCAAAATATTCCCGGTGTTGGTTCAGGAAAAGCCAAAAGGTATGGGCAAGAGTTTTTGGATCTCATAAAAACTCATGTCGAAGAGAATGAAATAACTCGTCCCGAAGATCTTCGTGTTAAAACTGTTCCAAACAAATCTAAACTAAAAGTATCTATTGTTCAGGCCATAGATCGCAAGGTCGCATTAGATGATCTTGCAGAATCAAAAGGTATAGACTTTAACGAGATGCTTTCAGAAGTTGAAGCTATAGTATACTCAGGTACTAAAATAAGTATCGATTACTTCCTCACCGAAGTTATGTCGCAAGACGTTATAGATGATATTTACTCCTACTTCAAAGAAACCGAAAAGGATGATTTAGAGAAAGCTCAGGAGGAACTACCCGAGTATGAAGAAACTGAAATACGTTTAGTACGTATTAAGTTCTTTTCTGAAATGGCTAATTAATGAATATTTTAAAAACAAACTATTTATATACACACTTCGTTATATACAGAAGATGGAATAGAAAGTAGTTTTTAAGAAATGAAATATCTACAAAACATAAATAATCCCGATGATCTTAAGAAGCTGTCATTAGAGCAGCTAGAAGATGTATGCACCGATCTAAGGGAATTTATCATAGAGCAGCTATCTCACAACCCAGGCCATTTCGGCTCTAGCCTTGGCACGGTTGAACTCACAGTTGCACTACATTATCTTTTTAACACACCATACGATCGTTTGGTTTGGGATGTTGGACATCAGGCTTATGGGCACAAGATTCTAACAGGCAGACGTGAAAGGTTTAATACCAACCGAAAGTTAGGTGGCCTCTCTGGCTTCACTAATCCCTCTGAAAGTGATTATGATACTTTTATAGCCGGACATGCATCCACTTCAATATCAGCCGCACTTGGTATGGCCGTTGCAGCATCACTTAAAAAAGAGAATCGCAATATTGTTGCAGTTATAGGTGATGGTTCAATGACCGGAGGTCTTGCTTATGAAGGACTTAATAATGTCTGCTCACAACCCAATAACTTACTTATTATTCTAAACGACAATAATATGTCAATAGATAATAATGTTGGTGGAATTCAAGATTACTTGGTTAAACTAAACACATCAGCCAAATACAATAAGCTTCGTAATAAGGTATATCAAGGATTTAAGAGACGAGAACTTATTTCAGAAAAGAATAAAAACCTAGTTCTTCGTTTCAATAATAGCATAAAATCTCTTATTACTAAAGAGCAAAATCTGTTTGAAGGATTTAATCTAAGATATTTTGGTCCTATAGATGGTCATGATCTTCCAGGGCTTATTAGAGTTTTAAGAAATATAAAAGATATGAAGGGGCCCAGGTTGCTTCATATTAAAACAGTTAAAGGAAAAGGCTACTTACATGCCGAGAAATCTGCAACTGTTTGGCATGCACCCGGATTATTTAATATCGAAACAGGTGAGCGTATAGTAAAAAGTAAAGAAAATCAACCACCACTTTATCAAGATGTATTTGGTCATACTTTAGTTGAGATGGCCGAAGAAGATGAAAAAATTGTAGGGGTAACTCCTGCCATGCCCACAGGTTGCTCAATGATACATATGATGAAGAAGTTTCCTGATAGATCATTTGATGTGGGAATTGCCGAAGCACATGCTGTTACATTTTCTGCAGGTATGGCAAAAGAAGGATTGACACCCTTTTGTAATATATATTCATCATTTATGCAAAGGGCTTACGATCAGGTTATTCACGACGTAGCCCTGCAAAAACTAAAGGTAATAATGTGCCTTGATAGATCTGGCTTGGTAGGCCCCGATGGCCCTACTCATCATGGTGTATTTGATCTTGCGTATATGCGACCAATACCTAACCTTGTAATATCAGCTCCTTATAACGAACATGAACTAAGAAACCTAATGCATACTGCTGCATATGGCAATGACGGGCCCTTTGTTATACGTTATCCACGTGGTCAGGGCGAACTATCAGAATGGAAAAACGAACCCTCACTTCTACCTATTGGAAAAGGAAGAAAACTCAGAGAAGGAAAAGATATTGCCTTACTCTCATTGGGCACTATTGGCAATAGTGCAGCAAGGGCTATTGATAGAGCAGAAAAGATAGGTATAGGTATTGCCCATTTCGATATGGTGTTTCTTAAACCTTTAGATGAGGAAATCTTAAATAAAATTTCTTATAAATACAAACATATAATCACCGTAGAAGAAGGTGTTATAAAAGGTGGCTTTGGAAGTGCTGTACTCGAATATTTTGGAGACAACGATTTCAACCATATCAATGTGCACCGTATAGGTATAGATGATAATTTTATTACCCACGGTACAGTTAAAGAGCTTCAAGAGATTGCCGAAATAGATGAAGACAGTATATTTGAAGAGATTTTAAAGGTATATAACCAATTAGCTGGATCAGAGACTATAAAACTAGTACATAATCGTTGGAAGTAATCACACTTATCGATGAAAATATTAATTGCCGGTGCAGGTGCCGTTGGAACTCACCTAGCAAAACTACTTGGTCAGGAAAATCACGATATCACCTTAATGGATGGAGATAGAGACCGCTTATCCATCATTCGCGATAACTCCGATATATTAACTTATATAGGTAATTGCACATCATTAAAAGATTTAAATGCAGCTGGTGTAGCAAATACCGATTTATTTATTGGTGTTACCCCCGAAGAATCTAAGAACATTACATCTTGTATGCTAGCATCTAATTTAGGTGCAAAAAAGACACTTGCCCGAGTAGATAACTATGAATACCTTCTACCTAAGAATCTTGAATTCTTTGAGAAGTTAGGAATTCAATCTATGATTTATCCCGAATTAATGGCGGCCCGCGAGATTGCAATGGCATTAAAAACACCTTGGGCACGCTTCTGGTGGGAGTTGTGTAATAGCACTATAATACTGGTTGGCGCTAAAATTAGGGGTAATGCACCATTGGTAAACAAACGTCTTTATGAACTCACTCAAGAGAGCAAGAAGTTTCACCTTGTATCTATAAAAAGAGGAAAAGAAACAATAATTCCACAAGGAAACGATCAAATTCTTGAAAACGACATTTTATACTTTACTACACTCAGAAAGTATGTAGATACACTACCTGAATTGTTAGGTAAAAAGTCTTTTGAAACAAAAAAATTAATGTTTATGGGAGGTAGCAGAATTGCTATGCGCACTATACAGCAGCTACCTCAAAACATCGATATTAAAATTATTGAACAGGACAGAGAAAGAGCCGAGATGCTTGTTGAGAAATGTCCTTCAAACGTAACAGTTTTTCTTGAAGATGGTCGTAATAGTGAATTCCTGGTACGTGAAGGAATTGTTGACACCGACGCTTTTCTTGCCCTTACTGATAATTCCGAAGCAAATATTTTGGGTTGCATGATTGCAAAGCAGTATGGGGTAAAAAAAACTGTAGCCGAAATAGAAAATATCGACTATATTTCGATGGCCGAGCAACTAGATATTGGTACTGTTATAAACAAAAAACTTATTGCAGCAAGTGCCATTTATGAATTATTACTTAAAGCAGATGCTTCAAATATAAAGAGTCTAACGTATGCTGACGCTAACGTAGGTGAGGTAATTGCAAAACCAAAGTCGAAAGTAACCAGAAAACAAATTAAAGATTTAAATCTGCCTCCTTATATTACATTTGGAGCATTAATTCGCGATGGTGAGCCTATGCTTGTTGATGGTAATACACAAATTGAGGCAAATGATAAAGTAGTAGTTTTCTTCCTTAGCAGATCACTTAAAAGTATCGAAAATCTGTTTAATTAAGGTCTGCTCCATCAGAAAATAGTAAATGTTATTTATTATGAGAAGATTCAATTATCGATTTGTACTAGGTAGTGTAGGACTTGTATTGACAATTGAAGCTTTTTTCATGATCTTGTCAGCCTTCATAGGCCATTATTATAAAGAAGATGTTGTTACCAGTATCTATATATCTGCCTTTATAACATTTTTATCGGGTCTGTTATTTCTGTTTCTAGGAAGAAAAAGAAATAATCAATCTAAAAATATTTCGAAAAGAGAGGTCTATATTACTGTTACTATGGTATGGCTAATGTTAGCACTTTTTGGCACCTTACCATACATCATAAGTGATTCTATTCCCTCATTTGCTAATGCCTTTTTTGAGAGTATGTGCGGTTTCACAACAACCGGCAGCTCAACACTCATTAATATCGAGGCCTTTCCAAAATCCTTACATTTCTGGAGAAGTTTCACACAGTGGATTGGAGGTATTGGGATAATAATCTTTGTAATTTCTTTTGTACCCGTTTTTGGAGCCTTATCAGGTCAGTTCTACGATGCTGAAGCAACAGGTATTGCAGAAGATATTTTCCGTCCAAGAATAAAGGAAGTAACAAAAATAATGGCATTAACATACCTGGTACTCACAATAACCGGGTTCTTTTTTCTTTGGGCAGGTCCTATGGACGCCTTTGAAGCTGCCTGTCACTCATTTGCCTCAATATCCACAGGAGGATTCTCTACCAGACAGATGAGCATAGCATCGTTTAATTCTCCTTATATAGAATATGTAATTACAGTATTAATGTTTTTTGGAGGAACCAACTTTATACTCATTTCTGCATTATTCACAAAACTATCACCATCAATCTTTAAGAACGAAGAGTTTAGATGGTATGTTGTTCTAGTTGTTTTGTTTACCGTTATCATTTCTGGAGCATTACTCGCTACAGGACAGATGTCACAAATAGGAGAAACTTTTAGAACTGTATTGTTTCAGGTAGTTGCAGCTATTACTACAACTGGATTTGCTACAGACAATTTTCTTTCTTGGGGGCCATTTTATTGGATTTTATTTCTTGTAATGATACTTTTCTGTGGTTGTGAGGGTTCTACATCAGGTGGCATGAAGCTTTCACGACTAGTAGTTCTTTCAAAAAACTCACTCCTTGTATTCAAACGCCAGGTCCATCCCGATGCATTGTATATGGTAAAAATGAATAAAACTATAATCTCAAACGATGCTATTGCTAAAGTTATTGCCTTTGTTTTTCTTTACCTTACACTAACCCTTTTAAGTGCTGCAGTTCTAAGCGTTACAGGCATGACTTTTGACGAATCTATAAGCGTAGCCCTCTCAACTATAAGCAACTATGGTTTCGGATTAGGGTCATACGGACCAAATGGCACCTTTGAGTCGGCCACAATATTTTCTAAATACTTCCTCAGCTTCTTAATGTTAGTAGGACGTCTCGAAATCTTCACTGTTCTTTCACTCTTTGTGCCAGGTTTCTGGAAAAGATGATTCTAATTTCTGGAAAAGATGAAATTAATTTAGTGTATAGTTCATCAAACCAAATCACTAATTCTTAAAGAAGATATGATCATCTATTGCATCAATAGTAATTGGTTTTGACTTATCTACCCTACCCGAAAGCAAATCCTTCGACAGCTGATTTAATACCTTTCTCTGAATTACTCGCTTCACCGGCCTTGCTCCAAACTCCGGATCATAACCCGCTTGAGATATACTCTTTATTGCCTCATCACTATATTTAAGAATAATACCACTGTTATAAAGTGAACCAGCCACCTTGTCGAGCTGAAGTTTCACAATTTGAGTTATCTCATTCTCTTTTAGTGGAGTAAACATAATAATATCATCAATACGATTAAGGAACTCCGGACGAATACTTCTCTTCAACATATCCATAACAAGATTTCTGGTATTTTCAATTATCTCCTCTCTGTTTAAGGGATTAATCTTCTCAAAATTCTCGCGAATCTCACCAGATCCCATATTAGATGTCATTATAATAATGGAATTCTTAAAGTTCACAACCCTACCCTTGTTATCTGTAAGCCTACCATCATCAAGCACCTGCAACAAAATATTAAACACATCTGGGTGAGCCTTCTCAATCTCGTCAAAAAGAACTACAGAGTATGGTTTTCTACGGATTGCTTCGGTAAGCTGTCCACCCTCGTCATAACCAACATATCCCGGAGGTGCGCCAATTAATCTGGTAGCACTAAATTTTTCCTGATACTCACTCATATCAATACGAGTCATCATATCATCATCGTCAAACAGATACTCAGCAAGAGCCTTGGCAAGTTCGGTTTTACCAACCCCTGTTGTTCCCAGGAAAATAAATGAACCAATGGGACGTTTAGGATCACTCAACCCCGCCCTACTCCGTCTAACAGCATCAGCAACTGCCTCAATTGCTTCGTCTTGGCCCACTACTCGTTTGTGAAGTTCCACCTCTAGATTCAGCAATTTATCTCGTTCACTTTGCAGCATCTTATTTACAGGAATACCTGTCCATCTCGAAACCACATCAGCTATATCCTCAGCATCCACTTCCTCTTTAATCATAGCTCGGCTACCCTGCCTCTCATGCAATTCAGCCTGCAGAGCCTCTATTTCGATCTCCCTATCCTTAATCTTACCATAGCGTAGTTCAGCAACCTTACCATAATCACCTTCACGCTCTGCCCTATCAGCTTCAAACTTAGCATCTTCAATCTCAATCTTAGCTTGCTGAATCTTATTTATAAGCTCCTTCTCAGATTGCCATTTAGCTTTATATTCAGTCTCCTCTGTTTTTAGTTCTTCTATTTGCTTAGTGAGCAATTCAACCTTTGGCTGATCATTTTCGCGCTTGATTGCTTCACGCTCAATTTCCAACTGTTTAACCCTGCGCATAATCTCATCAAGCTCCTCCGGAACTGAATCAACCTCCATTCTAAGTTTTGCTGCAGACTCATCCATAAGATCGATAGCCTTATCCGGCAAAAATCTATCAGTTATATATCTTGCCGAAAGCTGCACTGCAGCAATTATGGCCTCATCCTTAATCCTTACTTTATGATGATTTTCATAACGCTCTTTCAACCCTCTTAAAATAGATATGCTATCTGTTTCTGAAGGTTCATCAACCATAACAGTTTGAAAACGACGCTCCAGGGCTTTATCTTTTTCAAAGTATTTCTGATACTCATCAAGAGTAGTAGCACCAATTGCTCTTAACTCTCCACGTGCCAGAGCAGGCTTTAATATATTGGCAGCATCCATTGCTCCTTCACCCTTACCTGCACCCACAAGAGTATGTATCTCATCAACAAAAAGAATAATCTCACCATCAGATTTAGTTACCTCATTTACAACAGATTTTAAACGTTCTTCAAACTCACCCTTATATTTTGCACCTGCAATAAGTGCCCCCATATCAAGTGAATATACCTTTTTGCTTTTAAGGTTCTCAGGAACATCTCCACGAATGATACGATATGCAAGTCCCTCAGCAATAGCTGTCTTACCTGTACCCGGTTCTCCAATTAAGATGGGGTTATTTTTGGTGCGCCTACTAAGTATCTGAAGTACACGTCTGATCTCTTCATCTCTGCCAATTACTGGGTCTAACTTACCGTCTCTTGCCCTTTCTATAAGGTTTACAGCATATTTATTAAGTGCCTGATAAGTATCCTCTGCAGTCTGACTTGTCACCTTCTCACCTTTTCTCAAATCGTTAATTGCTGCCTGCAGGTGATCTAAAGAAATTCCGGCATCCTTCATCATTCTCGATGCACTATTTTTCTCATCGAGTATTGCAAGTAAGATATGCTCAACAGAAACAAACTGATCTCCCATCTTACTAGTAAAATCAGCTGCTTTCTGAAAAACAGCATTTGTTTCTCTTCCCAACATTGGATCACCGCCTGATACACGTGGCAACGACTCAATCTCTGCATCTACTACCTTTTCAAGGTTGTAACTGTTAACTCCAAGTTTATTAAAAAGGAAGCTGGTTACATTGTCACCAACAATCATAATAGCTTTAAGAATATGTATAGGCTCAATCATCTGCTGATTTTTGCCCTGAGCAATCTCAATAGCTTTCTGCAGTGCTTCCTGCGCTTTTATTGTAAAATTATTGAAATTCATATATTATATTTTTTATTTATTTCGTTTTTTCATATTATACACCTGTACATTTACATATTTCATATGCCTTTTTTAAATATTAAACTAGCATATTATTAAAACAAAGTGCAAACTGAATGGTTGCAGATTAGCACACATTCACAACAAGAAAATGTCAAAATCTTTGCCAAGTATGAAAGCATGACTTTTTGTCATTAATAGATGAAAATCAATATTATTTTATAATGTATGATTATTAATAGTAACTTTGTTACTTTCAAACATATATGACAAAAGATAAATTCTATACCCTACGTGAAGAAAGAGCCAATTACATAAGTCACGGCTTCGGATTATTAATTGGTATAATTGCTACAGGCATACTAGTTAACAATGCTATTTTAAGCAACAATACATGGGCAATTATAGCCCACTCTTTATTTGGTTCAGGGATAATTGCATGCATGGGATCATCTACGATTTATCATTTTGTTCAGGATCCATTGAAGAAAGAGAAGCTTCGACATTTCGACCATGCATCTATTTATCTTCTAATTGCGGCAAGCTACTCGCCCTTCACATTAATACTACTAAGAGATGATGAACCCATTTGGGGATGGTTGCTATTCTCTTTAGTGTGGATAATTGCAATTATAGGTGTAATCATTAGTTTTAAGCCATTAAAACGAAACAGTAATATCAAAACAGCCTCATATGTGTTAATGGGATTGGTAGTTCTTATTGCATTTAAACCACTCATAGATGTTGCCAATGCCAAAAACTCAATTGAGGTTATATACTGGCTTTTTGGCGGTGGAGTTTTCTATATTGCAGGAGCTGTCATTTATGCTACTGCAAAAAGAGAATTTATACATTCAGTTTTTCATATTTTTGTACTACTTGGACTTATAAGTCATATCTATGCAGCTTGGTTAATTCCGTTATAAAAACCGAAATTTGCTCTTACTTTGCTCTTACCTCGCTCTTATATTGCTCTTTTAATCTCCCTTTATAATAGAAGAAGCTAATAGCAATATAACATCGATGTAACATTTAAGAAACTTGTAGAAAACAACTAAGTTGTACCGAATTATATATTCACTAATGCTCTATATTTGGAGATTCAAGTCCATATCCCTTCTTTTTATCTTCAGCCTTAAGCAAGAAAGCAAACAAAAGGGCTAACACTCCAAAACCAGCAAATATCATCATTGGCAAAGTGTAATCGTAAGTATTTACAGTTAAACCATCTCTAACGGTTTGGCCGGTAATACAATACTTCTCAAGCACCCATCCAATAAGTAGTGGAACGCCCATCAAGCCCCAGTTTTGTACCCAGAATATAAGAGAATAGGCAGTACCGAGTCTCTTTTCAGGAATTATTTTTGTTACTGAAGGCCACATTGCCGAAGGCACAAGAGAAAATGCAATACCTAACACCACCACCAATATCATGGCAGTTATCCAGCTGTTTAATCCCGGAATAGAGAAAAGTCCATGTACAATTATAAGCAATATAGAACCAATAATCATTATAGTTGCACCTTTACCCCTCTTGTCATATATACCTCCAAACAGAGGAGTTAACAAAATATTTCCAAAAGGTAAAAGCATTGGAATCATACCAGCAATATTTTCATCTACACCAAACTTATTAACCATTAGGTCGGTTGCATATTTCAAGAAAGGGAAAACAGCAGAGTAAAAAAGTACACATAAAATAGCAATGTACCACCAACCCTTGTTGTTTAAAATTTTACCTATATCAGATATTTTGAAATCTTCTTCTTCATCAGCTTCGTTAAACTCATTTGCGGCCACTTCTGATTTGTCAAGCTTCAAGTCCATCAAGTTGTAAACGATGAAAACTATCAGACCTATACAAAGTGCAATTAAAGAAACTAAAAGTGGACGCGAAACATCAATAATTCCCGTAGCACGTGCAATAGGAACAGAAAATCCGAGTGCTATAGCTGTACCAATTCTTGCCATTGCAACTTGCATACCCATTGCGGTAGCAAGTTCCTTACCTTTAAACCATTTAACAATAATTTTCGAAACAGTAATTCCAGCCACTTCTACACCAACGGCAAATATAGCAAAACCAATAGATGCCCAAAACAACTGTGCGTTCAGTCCAAGTATAACAGCATCTCCTAATGTAGTAGAAGCCACTGCCCAATATTTTATTGCAGTACCCACTACCATAAGCACTGTTGATCCAAAACCTGTTATTCGGATTCCTAGCTTATCCAGAATGATTCCTCCAAAAATAAGCATAAACAAGAATACATTAAACCAGCCATACGAGCTAGTATACGTACCATAATCGGCACGAGACCAACCGAGCTGACTCTCAAGCAATCCTGCAAGAGGCGACATTACATCAGATAAAAAATATCCGCACATCATTGTAAACGAAACAATGAAAAGTGCGGTCCACCTTGCCGCTGCAGAATCTCTGAGCGATTTCTTGATTGTAGCTACCATCTATTTCTAATTATTTATTTAAAGTATTCCTGTTTTTTTTGAAACTTTCAAAGTTAATATCAAATAAGCAATTTAACCAGTTAACTGAAAAAAAAACTTGTGCTTTTTTACACCAAATTAATATTTTAAATTTATATCACTCTCTAAATTATCACATTTAGAAATCACCTCCTCTATAAAATCAATATCATCAATTTGAGAGATGTTAGTTTTTACATTAAAAATTGCCCCTTTAGCAGCAGTATTACAAATCATTAAGCTCACCCTGTTATCGGCAGCCAAACTGCCTTCTACAATGTTTGCAATCTCCATTATATAATTAAAAAGCGTATGGCATTTTTCGGCTACATCTAATTGCACTAATGTAGCTGCTTTTAAAGCTTTCTGTATCTTCACTCTACGCAGAACAATCTCATTGGCAGAATCTTTAGGCATTAGAAATGCATCAAGCACTATTTGATAAGACTCTGCATCTCTATCTATATCGCGCATAAGAAGCAACCTTGTGTTCTCCAATTCGCTGTATATTTCTCTAATTCTGACATATAGTTGAGCATACTTAGCTTTCTCTAAAACAAGTTTAGCAACCATCTCTGTAATCGATGCTGCTAGTGCCGCACAAAGAGCCAGAGCACTTCCTCCTGCAGGCATAGGCTCACTAGAAGCTGTTTTATCTAGAAACTGTTTTATTGTTAAGTCATATAATTTCATTAGAGATATAATTTCAATTTTATATTTTCCTTTTCCATTCTCTCCATCCAAGAATAGCAAGAACTAAAAACACCGTATATTGAATAGATGTAAAATATAATCCCTGTGAAGCAAAAATTGGTATAGAGACTATATTACCAATAATCCAAAATATCCAGTTCTCGACCTTCTTCACAGCCATTAAAATGGTAGCAACCAAAAAGAAAGCAGTGTTAAACGAGTCGATCCAAGGCAAGTATGAGCTCAAATATTCAATATCCCCTCTATTTACCCACCTAAGAATAAAGAAAACTATAACATAAATAAACGCAACTGAAATCCAAGATAAAACATTTTGCTTTTTACTGTTTCGGGTTATTTGTAGTTTCTCCTCATTCTGACCAGTACGAGACCACATATACCAACCAAATATATTAGAAAAAAGGTAAACAATGTTGATTCCTGCATTTGCAAAAAGTTGTGAAACAAAACATATATAAACATATATCGAAACATTAGCAATTCCAAACGGAAAAACTAGTATATTCTCTTTTCTAGCATACCAAACGCTTAATATTCCAAGTACAACAGCAATTATTTCAATCCAGTTCAAAATAGTTATATTAAATGATTATTAAATAGCTCTTTACTAACATCCTTTTCACTCAAAAAGTTTAGCTTCCAGAACCTGATTCATTGAGAAGTTTTCTATACCCAGATAGTAGGCAGCAGATTCTGCAAGCGCAGTCATCGGAACCAGACCAATTACCTCCGACCCAATAATACTTACTCCATATCGCTTAGCTTCCATCCGCACCATTTCGTGAACACTATAAATTGATGTTTTTGTGTAATCTGTTAAATTTGTAGAAACCTGCGCTAAATCCCGCTCTTTTAGATAAATGCCAATAGCTTTACAATATCGCATGCCACCACTACTATGGCGCACTTTTTTTGCAATTGCATTGGCAATCTTTATATTGTTGGTATTTAAGTTTATATTATACGCAATGAGTGGTTTACGAGCACCAATAGCAACAACACCTGCTGTTGGATGTGGAGTTTCAGGTCCGAAATCAGATTTCCATTCAGTTAATCTCATTTTATCAGATAACCCTTCAAACTCACCTCTTCTTATATCAGCAAGATTCTCTCTATGCTGAGTAGTGGCAGAAGCTTCGTAAAGGAAAACAGGAAGGTTAAACCTCACCCCAACCTCCTTAGCTACCTCCTGCGAAAGTGCAATAGCCTCGTCAATAGTAACATTTTTAATAGGAATAAATGGCACAACATCCACAGCACCCATACGCGGATGCTCACCACTATGTTTGTTCAGATCGATAAGCTCAATCGCTTTACCTATGGCTTCTATTACTGCATATTTTATAGCTTCAGGTTCACCCGCAACAGTAACAACAGATCGATTATGATCGGCATCGCCACTATAATCCAATAGCTTTACACCCGATTTACCTCTAAAACAATCTGCAATACTTTCAATCTTTTCTTTGTCGCGTCCCTCACTAAAATTAGGAACACATTCAATAATTTTATTCATAAATAGATACTTTACAATCAAAAATGATCTGCTTCGTTTATGAAATCAGATGCAGACTCAATTATAATGCAATTTACTAATAAATTTGAATGTAAAGATTATCTATCTCTTTTTCTAAAGAACATTAGAACAAGAGCAAGAATATTCATTATTTCAAGTCGCCCGAGCAACATATTAGCCGAAAGCAGATATTTGGCTGTATCGGGCAAATGAGAATAATTAGCCAGTGAACTTACGCTGCCAAAACCAGGACCAACATTACCTAATGTAGCAATTGATGCTGATAATGCAGACATCCCATCAATTCCTAAAAGAGTTAATAATAGTGTAGTAATAGAGAATGTTAGGATATACAGAACTATAAATATCGAAATTTGTTTCTCCAGACTCTGATCCACAACATGGTTGTTTATTTTCACTAAATAGACACCTTCAGGATGAAGAGTCTGCTTAACCTGTTTCTTAAGTGATGAAAAATATATATAAATTCTGTCGAACTTTATTCCACCTGAGGTGGAGCCAACCATACCACACTGAACAGAATAAAAGAGCAAAAGAATAATAGTAAATAGTGGCCAACCTGCACTATCAGCAGAAACTAAGCCAGTTGTAGTTGCAAGAGAAATTACTTGAAAAGAGGCATACCTAAAAGACTCCCAAAATCCATATAAACTCTCATGGTATAATTGCAGAGTTATTAAAATTACACCTATAAAAATCACCAATACAAACATGCGAGTAGGCAAAGAGGTAAAAATATTCTGTTTCTTACCGTTCATAGTGCTCCAAATTAAAAGAAAATGGATACTACTTATCAGCATAAAAAACATTACAACCGCCTCAATCCAAATATCATCGTATGCTGCAATACTAAGATTTTTTGTTGAAAACCCCGATGTAGCTATAGTGGAGAATGAGTGACAAACAGCATCAAAGAATGTCATTCCCAGCAATGTTAGCAATATTGTTTCTAATGCTATTAAACTTATATAAACTATAGAAACAGCACGTATAAGATGTCTCGATCTTTCAGCAAAGCTCAATTTTGAGAGATCAGAAACTTCTGCTCTATAAATATAAATCTTATTCCCCCTTTTCTCAGGGATTATTAATAGAACAAATATAATAATACCCAAACCACCAATAAATGATGTAGACGAGCGCCAAAAAAGCAATCCTTTGGGAAGAGCCTCTATATCAACAAGTATACTTGCCCCGGTAGTAGTATAACCCGAAATACTCTCAAAAAGAGCGTTTGTAAAAGAGAACTCACCACCCCATAATAAAAAAGGCAGCGAACCTGATAAACATGCAGTAATCCACCCAAATACACTTATTGTCAAACCCTCATGGAACCTGATATCTCCTACTTTACCTACAAAAAAAATAAAGCAAATCCCCACTAACGCACTAATAGATGTGCTCATAAGAAGTGGGTATAAAGAATCTTCTTTGTAGGTTAAAGAAATCACTGTAGAAATTAACATGAACAGTGAATTGAATAGTAAAACTACACCTAAATATTTAACTACAGCTTTTGCCCTTATCATAAATTAAGTAAGGTTAATCAGTTTATTAACGCTCCGATTCTTGCAACAAATCTTTCACATCAAGTGCTTTAGTATACATATTAAGTGAACCATCCTCCTCAACCGGCCACTCATTTTTTGGTTTATCCCAATATAGCTCCACTCCATTTCCATCAGGGTCATTAAGATAAATCGCCTCAGACACACCATGATCACTAGCACCAGTTAACGGATACCCCGCTTCAAGCAAACGCTTAAGAATTAGAGCAAGATCCTTTCTGGTAGGATATGCAATTGCAGTATGATATAAACCAACACTATTTTCAGGAGCATTAGGCATACCCTGAGAGTGCCAAGTATTAAGCCCTATATGATGATGATACCCGCCTGCCGATAAAAATGCAGCCTGCTTTCCATACATCATTGTTACCTCAAAACCCAATAGTTTATGGTAAAAAGAGAGTGCCCTATCGAGGTCAGCAACCTTAAGATGTACGTGGCCTATACTCACTTGGCTGGGGATGTTATATTCGCTCATTTGTCTACCTTTTTATTTAGTTAGTATAAATTTTTTGAATAGATATATAACAGTTGGGGGAAGTATTCGTTCGAAATCATTAATCACAATTGATGCTTTTCAGTAGATTATTAACACATATATTTAATCCATTTGGTATAATAACGGTATAAACGTATAGTAATCTAAGGTACTATCAAAATAATTATATATGTTATTTGACATTATAGTATAGTCATTATAATTCAAATTGAACAAAAGACTGTTCAATTGGTTTATCAAGCTCAATATAATTACATAATGCTAAATATAAAACTATCAATACTAGATTTATGTTACCTAACTGAGAATGATAAATCAGCGGGTGATGTATTACATAATTCCACCAAAACGGCACAGCTGGCAGAGAAGTTGGGATATACCCGTTATTGGTTTGCTGAGCATCATAATACGGGCTCTCTTATGAGCATGTTTCCGGAGATAATGATGGCACATGTGGCTTCAAAAACTGAGCGTATAAGGGTTGGTAGTGGTGGAGTAATGCTTCCCAATCATAGTTCTTTGAGTGTGGCAGAGCGGTTTTCTATGCTTGAAGCTCTTCATCCGGGCCGAATAGACCTGGGGCTTGGAAGGGCACCCGGAACAGATGGCAGAACAGCATATGCGCTTCGTCGCTCATTTGAGGTGTTAAGAGAAGATACATTTCCAACACAGTTAGATGATCTGCTTCACTATTTTGGTCACGACTTCCCCGAGAATCATCAGTTCGAAAATATAACAGCAAATCCCGACCCATCACTCACTCCCGATATTTATATGCTGGGTTCTAGTAATGGAGGTGTTAAGTTTGCTTTGGATAGAGGACTTGGATTTGTTTTTGCTGCTCAAATAAATGCAGACATGGCTGAACCTGTACTGAATTTTTACAGAGAGAACTTCAAACCTTCTAAGTATTATAGCGAACCTAAAAGTATGATGTCGATAAGTGTATTTACAGCAGAAACTGAGGAAGAGGCGCAATATCTTGCCGAGCCAACGCTTTTGATGTGGACCATGCTGGGCACAGGGAAAAGATTCACAAAATTTCCAACAATTGAGCAGGCTGCTAACTATAACTATTCGCTGCAGGAGATGGCTGTTAGAGAACAGCAAATGAACAAGTTTGTAATTGGTACTCCTTCTCAGGTTGCAGAGAAACTATACGCCTGGTCTAAAAGAACAGGGGTTGACGAAATAATACTAGTTGATGGATATCACGATATGAAGGCGCGTGAAAAAGGATACACACTTCTTGCAAAAGAGTTAGGACTATAATATTTCTACTTATTACTATTATGGGTATGCTTTACTAAAGATCTGGCATTTCATCATTAACAAGTGCATCAACCAATTCCTGATTATACTCTCCTGTTTTAGGATTATAAATACCAAAGCCTGAGTTCCATTCCCAGTAAGACCAGCTAAAAGCTTGCTGTTCGAACCACCTGGTTAAATAACGAGTCCATTTTACACGAGATTCAATATCAGCCTTAGAATAGGCTCCAAATTCTCCAATGTGGATTGGAATGTTTTTCTCTTTAGCTAGATCAATTGCGAATTGGAATTCATTTGCAACGGTCTCTCGTTCAGACTCTGTATCACCCCATTTAGTACCAAGCCATGCATCTGAACCTTCCGCCCAGCTGGCTCCCTGATGCGTAAAATGAAATGGGTTATAGTAATGAACAGTAAGAATTATATGCTCATCGTTTGGTATCTCAAGCGATTTTAATCCGCCAAGACCACCCCAAGGAGCTGTTCCAATTAGCACACAACGATGGGGATTTGTCATGCGAATAATACCGAGAGCACCTTTTGAATATTTGTTCCACAACTCCGGAGTAAGTTTATCATGTGGCTCGTTAAGCACCTCAAACAAAAGACTATCGGGGTAATCTTTGAAATATTCAGAAATCTGATCCCACTGAGTATAAAATCTTGCCTTATTAGAATCTGGCTCAGCCATCAGATTATTATGATGATGCATATTTATTATAACATGCAATTTATTTTTTAAAGCCTCATCAACAACAACTTGGATGGTTTTTAGGAAATCGCTGTTTATAGTATACGGAACTTCATCAATACTCCTATCGGCTCTTTCCCATCTAATTGGTACACGAACATGGGTGAATCCCAAATCGGCAATCTTCTTTAAATCTTCGGCTACAAAAGGAGACTGCCACGACTGATCTGCTTCGAATGTATTTCCAATATTAATTCCTCTTCCAAGACTTAAGTTAATCTCCATTGCGGTGCGACTCTTAACCGGTTTCTCTTTAGTATTAGGCTGATTATAATTACAACACAGCATTATTGAAGAAAATATCAATAGCAAGAACAGTGCTCTCTTTTTCATAATATCTGTTTTTTAAAGAATTTTATTGCAATTTTAGCAAAAAAAATCAAATTATCATTACAATTTGTAACTATTTAATTTATAATACCCTTTGTAAATTCTGATTAGAAAGGTATCTTTGCCTGAAAATATTATTAAAATTTTATAATCATGTCAGATATTCGTATATTTATTCTCTTTGCTCTTTCTTTCTTATTTGTGCAATGCACTCCTACACAAGGGAAAACTAAACCTGATTCTAAACCTGAAGTAAAAAATGTAATACTCCTCATTGGTGATGGAATGGGCGTCAGCCAGTTTTATTCAGGAATTACAGCCAAAAAAGGTCTTAATATGGAGAAGGCTCAGTTTGTTGGGTTAGCAAAAACATACTCAGCAAGTAGTTATATTACCGATTCTGCAGCTGCTGGAACAGCACTAGCTAGCGGCACAAAAACAAATAACGGTGCTATTGGTGTTGATGAAAACGGAAATGAGGTTAAATCGATACTTGAGTATGCAGCTGAGAATGGACTATCCACCGGAGTGGTAGCAAGTTGCGCGGTTACCCATGCAACACCTGCATCTTTTGTTGCCCATCAGCTTAAGCGTAGTATGGAAGAGGAAATTGCAGTAGATTTTGTAAATTCAGATATTACCCTATTCATAGGTGGAGGAAGAAAATATTTTGATGCTCGTTCGGATGACAAAGATCTACTACCTGAGCTAGAAGCAAAAGGATTTAAGGTAGCGTTAGACATGGAAAGTGTTATGAATACAGAAAGTGGAAAGCTAGCAGCTCTTATTGCTGATGAGCACCCTGCACCCTACCCCGAAAGAGGTGAATTTCTTCCTGAGAGTGTTGGAAAGGCTCTTGATTTACTGAATGATAATGATGAAGGATTCTTCTTGATGGTAGAAGGTTCTCAAATTGACTGGGCCGGTCATGCAAACGAAACCGAATATACAATTAATGAAGTTATCGATTTTGACAATGCTGTTAAAGTTGCTATGGACTTTGCAGATCAAAATCCCGGAACGTTAGTAGTAGTAACAGCCGACCATGAGACTGGTGCAATGTCTATCACCGGTGGTGATTTATCGAAAGGTGAAGTTAATGCTTCATGGGGCTCAACAGGACATAGCGCAATTATGGTTCCTGTGTTTTCATATGGTACAGCTGCCATTGAGTTTGCCGGTATTTATGAAAACACTGATATTTTCAACAAAATCTTAGAACTTTATAATTTCTAAGGAAGTTACTTTTTTACAATAAATTAGATAAAATATTCCCTAAGGAAATTAAAACCTTAGGGAATGTTTTTTTTGGTTTATGTAATGTTTAATTTAAGTTTTGGGTCACAAAACATACAAAGTCGAAAATTTATTTGCATTCAGATTACACTAAACTTAAACTAAGAACCTATAAACTCATGAATCTTTTCAATAAGTTCTTTCTGAGGAATACCCGACTGTTCACTCATCATTTTAATTGAAGCAAGCGGAAGCACAACCTTAGCCATTGGGCTGTTGAGTATTGAAAATTGTGAGTTGTATTCAATCAGATTCTCTTTTAAATTTGGATGTTTCTTAAGTAGTGTTTTTAACTTAGTATCGCCAGTTATTTTAAACTCTGTTGAGTCATTTTCAGCCTCGGTATCTTTTGTATCTACTTCAGTGTAAATAGATCCGTCTCCATTTTTGCCCGAATGTTCTCCCCATGTAAGAAGTCTTTGTTCGCCTTCCATAGCACGAATATGAGTGCAATCTTGCATCATTTCCATAACACCTCTGAACCTGCCATTCTTATCTCTTATGGCAACATAAATGATGTATATGAACATACCAGGCTTATTTATCCAAAACTCAGCCTTGCTCTGCTCACCACTCCTGAACTTTTCAATTATCTCTTCTACCAGATACAAGCTTTTTGGAGGATGACAATTGCGCACTTCTCTACCAATTACACCTTTGCTTCTTGGAAATACTCTATGTTTAGTATCGGTATAAAACTTTACTATATCATTTTCGTCAACAAAAGAGATATCGACTGGTAGATGCTGATAAAGTAGATTAATCTGCTCTAGAGTAAGTTTACCTTCGGCAACATCAAGCGCTTTTTCTTCGGAAACTGAGTCTGATTCAATTTTATGACCATGTTTTGATAATAATGCTGCAAGATCAGTCATAAAATCACTTGACGTGTTGTCTCCTGCTTTTGAGTTATCTTTTATATTAATTTTATCGGATTGCAAGTCGGGCATTTCAATCATGAAGAAACCAATTTCTCTGTCGCCCAATTTCAACTCTTCCATTTTTTCTTCTGATATTAATTTCAAAGAAGTAGGATACAAAATCATCTCTTCTTTATCCATCAAATCTCTCAGGTCGACAGCAATCTCGGCATATAGTTTGAGGAATGCATCAACATCAACAACCTCTTTATTCAGTAACTCCCATGCATCATTAATTTCATCTCTAATATAATCGTCGTATACCCACATGGTTGTGGTTGGCCTATCGAACCCCTCCCTTTCAAGGGCTGAGTAGAGTTGATTTTGTTTGCGACTGAAGTGTACTTTATACTGCACCATTTTCTCAAATATCTCTAACCATGGATTAAGTATGAAGGGTTTTGAAGCGAGCTCGTCTGCTTGGTTGAGCAACTCCTTCATCTTTTTGTTTTCGCGTCGATAGGCGTCGATTGTATGCCCATACGGAAGTGATAGTTCTTCACTTACAAACAAACCATCAAAAACATCCATCATAGTGCGTACATCTTCATTTCGGCACTCATCAGGATCTTCATCCATGAGTAATTGTTCAGCTGCAGCATACTCTTCGGGAGTAATTTTGCCTACTTCGTCTTTCATAAGCTTTCGGGCCTCCTCGAGCTCAAGCAGTTCGTTGTCATATTGTTGTTTAATCTCCAACATCCTTTTCAATTTCTCCTGATCGAGGCTTGCGAATGTAACATTTCTTCTATTCTCTTCCATATTGTGCTGCGATTTTTAATGATTCTATTTACAAAAATAGGCCATATATGAGGTTAGTACAATACCTATAAGTTGCTATTTTAGTTAACCATTAACTATTTCACCTCCGTTTGGATGTAAGCACTGACCTGTAATATAACTAGAATCATCAGACGCAAGAAAAAGGAATGAAGGTGCAACTTCATTTGGTTGACCTGCTCTTTCCATTGGTGCATCGCTACCGAATTTAGAGATCTTCTCTTCATCAAACGTTGATGCTATGAGTGGAGTCCAAACTGGACCCGGAGCCACTGCATTTACTCTAATCTTCCTTTCAACTAAACTATGGGCTAGGCTTCTGGTGAAGCTAATAATGGCCCCTTTTGTTGCAGAATAATCGATTAGTTTTGCACTACCTCTATATGCGGTAACAGAACTTGTATTTATAATTGAACAGCCCTCTTTGAGGTACGGAAGTGCATATTTAGTAACCCAGAAATATGAGAATACGTTGTTATAAAAAGTGCGTATTAACTGCTCAGTCGAGATCTTCTCTAAACTTTCTGTTTCCCAATGTAGTGCAATGTTATTTACCAGAATGTCTAGATTTGATAGTTTATCTATTGTCTTTTGTACAGCTCTTTTGCAGTTGTTTTCTTTAGATAGATCGCCTTTAATTATATAGCACTTTCGACCCATCTTTTTAATTTCCTTCTGCGTTTCCTTCGCATCTTTAGTTTCACTTAGATAGGCAATTACTATATCTGCACCGTTTTCTGCAAAAAGTAGTGCGGTTGCCTTGCCAATTCCACTATCTCCACCAGTTATAAGTGCTACTTTTCCTGATAGCTTATCTATTTGGTTTATTGGAGCTGTGTCGGCATCT
>CAZSBA010000014.1:34232-39017 GCA_964605035.1 uncultured Proteiniphilum sp.
TCTATAATTTGCATATATACAGAACATTGAACATGTTCTCGATGTTTTACTTATATAAATACCTCACACATAATTTAACAGCGAATTATATGAAACTAAGATCATACGAAGCGTTCTGGTTATTGAAAAACGGACTTATGAATAGCTATCCATCATTGCAAGAAGATATTAAGTGCGATGTTGTAGTTGTAGGAGCCGGAGTAACAGGTGCGCTAATTAGTCACACCTTACATATAGCAGGATATAATACAGTAGTTATTGATAAGCGGGATGTTGCAGCAGGCAGCTCTTCGGCCACTACCTCGATGTTGCAATATGAGATTGATACTCCAATGATTGATCTTGCGCGGATGATTGGCGAAGAGGGGGCAGTAATAAGCTATAAAGCAGGTGTTGAATCTTTGCAAGTTTTAGAAGAACTTGTGAGGAAAGAAAATGTTGATGGTGGTTTTAGGCTAAAAAAATCTCTACAGGTATCTCATTCTAAAGAGAATATAGAAAAGCTAAAAGAAGAGTATCACTATCGCAAAAAGCATGGTTTTAATGTTGAATGGTTAACCTCTGAAGAAATTAAAGAGAGGTATAAAATGATTTCATATGATGGAATACTATCAGCAGAAGGAGCTTCAATTGATGCATATAAATTTACACATGAGCTATTTCAGAAAAATCAAAACAGAGGATTACGTATTTATGATAATACTGAAATTAAGAAGATTACTTATGGTGATAGTGTTGTAATTAAAACGAAAAATGGTAGCAAAATTGTGTGCAAAAAGATTGTATTCTGTTCTGGTTTTGAAACTTTGAAAATGTTTAAAGAGAAATATGCAGATATCGTAACCACCTTTGCTACAGTAAGTGAACAGAACCCAGAAATGCACGAAGTGCTCAATGATATGCTTATCTGGGAAACAGGTATGCCATATATTTATATGCGAACTACCGACGATAACCGCCTTTTAGTTGGTGGGGAGGATATTCCATTTAAATATAATGGAGTGAGTGATAGGTTGAAGAGAAAGAAAGTTGAAAAGTTGATAAAGAAAACTGAGAGTCTCCTACCCGAACTTGATTTTATAGAAGACTACAGGTGGGCTGGAGCATTTGGGCAAACTAAAGATGGTTTACCATACATTGGAGAACACCCCGAGTATAAAAATGCTATATTCGTACTTGGATTCGGTGGTAACGGAATAACATTCTCTGCTCAGGGTATGAATCTAGTACTTAAGGCATTGGCAGGAGAATTTGATCCTCTACTTTACCTTTATCGATTTAATAGATAAAAGTACCGATATGACCTAGTCAACCTTTATTAATATTGGGGGAGGAAGTCTTAATTCTGTATCTTCAGGTACAGTAGCAGAACGAAATATTGCTTGAGTTTCTCTTACATCTTTACGCTTAAATTCTTCGTATGAAAAAGTTTCTCCTGCAAGATTTTTAATCTGCTTTACAATTAATTCTCTGCTTGGAGCATTAAAATACGAAATATTATTATTCATAATACTCGATGGTTCTGAACGCCACACACCAGTGCCATAGGTATAGCCACCTTCATAAGCACCAACATATGAATATGCAGGATCTGCAATAATATGATTCCATAAGATAGTATTTGTATTATTAGTTAAATCAACATTGCGAAAGTAGCCCCACTCTTGCCACATTTTTAGCTCAGCAATTTCTGCAGTGGGTATTTCAGTGTTATATTGAATATATTCATCTGCAAGTCTGCCAAACCCATGTCCTCCAACTTCATGCTGTACTACACCTCTGAAATCGTTTGGATACTTTGAGTTTGTAACGGGAACAACAGATATAGACTTACCGTCTGAATAGGTCCAATTGGTACCTGCAAATCTCGTACTGTTTGTAATTATGACCATCAAAGTCTCTGTTAAATCTGAACTAAGTGGAGCTTTTAGTGCATATTCAAAACTTGTATCATGATCAACATCCATTCTTGTTGAGTTAGAAGAATAATATTTAGATGAAAACTTGGTGTTTTTAGTATTTATATGATCGCTTATTCCACTTTCTTCGGAGAAAGCATAAACAATATGGACATCAAAGTAATTTATATACGTTCTAAATGGTTCAATATTAAAAAAGTGCTCAATTGCTTCGAGTAAGTCTTTTTTATATTTACCCCTTCTAACCTCCTCTAGCGTGTAGCCATCTCCTGCAAACACCAGGTCTATTCCATCGCCTGCTGATGAACTCTGAATAGTTTCATATTCACCGTCACTAAAAGTGTGGTTATACTGATTAATTAGCAGAGTGTCGGTATATGCCCTATCATTGAGCTTAAAAATCAAACTTTCCGATCGTGCAAGAGAAGCAGCATCAAAAGGAGTAACTGAAACAGAAATTGTAGTTGAGTCTTCTATCATTCCCACACCACTAGAGGGAGTTACAGATATCCATTCTGATTCAGAAACAACACTCCAATTATTACTAGCAGATATCTTAATGTTAAATGTGCCTCCCGATACAGCAGCCTCTAGAACATTTTCAGAGAGCGAAATCCAATTCTTCTTAACAGTAATATTGCTAATAGCTGATTTATTACCAACTTCTGTAGTAGCAGTCACAATTGCAGTACCGGCTTTATATGCGGTTAACATTCCATTTTCATCAACAGTTACAACCGACTCATTGCTTGAAGTCCAATTAATTCTTTTATCAGTAGCTCCCGAAGGGTTTACTACAGCATTAAGCTTCTCTACATTGCCTTCTGCCATTGTAATAAAACTTCTATCAATCGATACCTCAGTAACGTTAATAAATGGATCATTAATTTCACATGAGTATAATAAAGAAAGTACTGAAAATATTATAATGGAAATCAATCCTTTTGATTTCATAATTTGTCATTTTAAATAACCTATTTATAATATAAAGATAACATATTATACATTACATGGTTTATATCAATATGTTGTGTTTATTATATTGGACTCGAGCATTTGCAATGTAAAATTGATCTAAACCAATATCCACTAAAGGAAATAATTAAAGACGTGATTATATTGAAATTTAATTTAATCAATATTTTTTTGGATAAAATATAATTGATTGAGAATAATTATGTAATTTAGGACGATTATATAATCTTTAAAGAAAGACATATAATTTGAATATTTTATGAATCTAATAAACCTAAAAGCAATGACTACTCAACAGAAAGATAAGATTAAAGGTATTTTTTTTGGCCAGGCAATTGGAGATGCATTGGGATTGGGATCTGAATTTTTAAACAAAAAGCAAGTAAAAGTTTACTATCCTGATAAACTAACTAACTACTCCCAAATAATTCAAGACTCATTCCGGAAACAGTGGGAAATTGGTGAATGGACCGATGATACTGACCAGTTTTTGTGTATTTGCAACTCTATTTTAAAAACTAAAGTTGTTGATGAGTATGCATTTGCTAAGGAGTTATATAATTGGGCGCAAGAATCACCTGTAGATATTGGAATAACTGTAAATAATGTTGTTTCACACCCCGACTTTTTGGAGGATCCATATAAATGTGCTAAAGAAGTATGGGATGACTCGCGACATGAGGCAGCTGCAAATGGAGCAATAATGCGCACCTCAATACTAGGCGCATTTGAATTTTGGGATTACCAAAAAGTTATTTACAACACAGAAAAAATAACAAAGGTTACACACTGGGACCCTAGATGTATTGGGTCAAGCATAATTATTACACTTATTATTGCTAATATTATAAATGAAAACCGACTACTAACTTTAAGAGAAATAATTGAATTAGGCGACAAATATGACAACCGCATAATCTACTATGTAGAGCAATCGAAACAAAGTAATATCAGCAATTTATATCTCGATGAAGAAGGTGTGATAGGCTATACTCTACTTGCTCTATCTGCTGGATTATGGGCATATTTTAATGCAAAAGACTTTGAGTTGGGACTTATATCTGTTATCAACGAAGGTGGTGATGCTGATACCAATGGTTGTATAGCCGGTAGTATATTAGGAGCTAAATTTGGGTATAACTCAATTCCAAGACATTTAATTGATGGCTTAAAGCATAAAGATCTATTAGAAAAGAAATTTAATGACTTTGTTGATTTGTTTTAAACCTATTTCAGAAAAACATATACCTAATGCGGCTTTCACATATATTACAATAAGGAGAGAAAAACGAAATTATAAAGACTTTGTAGGTCTAACAAGCATTATTATTAATTAGTAATGTTATAAAATATTTGCTTATAAAGGAGAAAAATTGTTTATTTGTTTCTAATGGTCTCAATTGACCATAAAGAGAATGAGGTCTACAGCACATAATTGGAAAAATTTTATAAAGACAGGTAACGATGCCTCTTTTTCGGCCATCTATAACAACGTTGTGGATGACCTTTTTGCTTATGGCATGAGTCTTGGTTTTCAGCGTGATAGTTGCAAGGATGCCATACAGGATGTTTTCATCAAAATATACTTATCAAGAAAAGGCCTCTCGAATATAGATAATATTACCCCTTATATTTTCAGATCGTTCAAGAACAGGCTAATCGATTTTGCTCGAAAAGAAAAGAACATATATGCCATTGATTACATTGGCGAAAATTTTGCGTTGGAGGTGACAATTCTTGATGATATAATTGATAATGAGACAGCTGACATCATTAAGCATAAGGTGGCAAAACTACTGAATAATATAACCCCAAATCAGAGAGAAGCGGTATATCTTAAATACGTAACTGGACTTCAACACAAAGAGATTGCAGATATATTAAATATAAA
>CAZSBA010000015.1:0-37992 GCA_964605035.1 uncultured Proteiniphilum sp.
TTTTATATTTCAAAGATAAGAGGTTAATATTAATAATCCAAATTATTTATGTTATTTTTTTTGACCATAAATAGTTCTTTGCAACCCCATTTAATCAGCTAAAAACTTACTTATCTCACTATCTGTTACCTCGTGATTAGTGAGATCTCCAGACATATACTGATCGTATGCACTCATATCCACTAGCCCATGTCCCGAAAGATTAAAGAGTATCACTTTTTTCTTGCCTTCTTCTTTTGCTTTTAGCGCTTCTTTGATTGCTGCAGCTATTGCATGATTAGATTCAGGTGCTGGCACTATGCCTTCTGTACGTGCAAATAACACACCTGCCTCAAATGTGTCTAGCTGCTTAAACGCTTCTGCTTCTATATAACCATCTTTAAGGAGTTGGCTTACTATACTTCCTGCACCATGGTAGCGCAATCCACCTGCATGAATATGTGCTGGTGTAAATTTGTGTCCTAATGTATACATCGGAATTAAAGGAGTGTAGCCGGTTTCATCTCCAAAGTCGTATTTAAACTTACCCCTGGTTAGTTTTGGGCAAGATGCTGGTTCTGCAGCAATAAATCTAGTATTTCTTTCACCTTTCATGTTGTGACGAAGAAACGGGAATGTAATGCCCGAGAAGTTTGATCCTCCACCAAAACAGCCTATAACCACATCGGGGTATTCTTCAGCCATCTCCATCTGCTTTTCGGCTTCCAACCCAATTATTGATTGGTGAAGTGAAACATGATTTAATACACTACCAAGGGTATATTTACAATTTGGAGTTTGCATAGCTAGCTCAATAGCTTCAGAAATTGCTGTTCCAAGACTTCCCTGATATGAGGGGTTGTCTGTAAGTATCTTACGACCAGCTTTAGTAGACATGCTTGGAGAAGCAATAACCTGAGCTCCCCATGTTTGCATTAGAGATCTTCGATAAGGTTTTTGCTCATAGCTTATTTTTACCATGTAAACAGCTAACTCAAGACCAAATGCTTTAGCAGCAAACGAAAGTGCAGTACCCCATTGTCCGGCACCAGTTTCTGTGGTGATATTTGTTGTTCCCTCTATTTTATTAAAATAAGCCTGCGGAAGAGCTGAATTTAGCTTGTGTGAGCCTACTGGACTAACGCTTTCATTCTTAAAATAGATATGTGCCGGTGTGTCTAACGCTTTCTCCAACTCAGTTGCACGTACTAATGGAGTGGGGCGGTATATCTTATATTTATCTCTTACTTGTTCTGGTATATCAATCCAAGCGTCGGTTTGGTTTACTTCCTGTCGCGACAATTCTTCAGAGAACAGTGGAAACAGATCTTCTGCTTTTAGCGGTTCCTTCGTTTCGGGGTTTATCATTGGCTGTGGTTTTGTCTCCATCTCAGCCATAATGTTATACCATTGGGTTGGAATTTCTGACTCTGGTAGAATAAACTTTTTACTTTTTACCATTTCCTTTTATTTGTATTTGGTTAGTTATTTATGTTAGATTTATATTTAAAACTTGAAGATAAAAACTTTTATCATAATAATTGTTGACTTACGCAGAATAATTAATTCAATTTAGGTATCTAAACAATTCTCGAAAGTTTATTATCCTTAATATTTTCCTCAACAATTGCATCAATTACTGCAAGTGCAACCATATTTACTATATCTCTTACCGAAGTATCCACATCCAATATATGAACAGGTTTGTTTAATCCCATCTGAATGGGACCAATTATATCGTCCATACCAATCTCTTTAAGAAGTTTATAAGATGAGTTGGCTGAGCTTAAATTTGGAAATATAAGAGTATTTACCTCTCTGTTGCGTAACTTAGTGAATGGATATTTTTTATCGCGCAACTCTTTGTTTAAGGCATAGTTAACCTGCATCTCGCCATCCACCAGCATGTCGGGGTATTGGTTGTGTAAAGTTTCAACCACATCGTGAACACTGGCTGGACTGCCAACTTTATCAGCACCAAAGTTTGAGTATGAAAGCATAGCCATAACCGGTTCGTAATTGAAAAATTTAACCGTTGCGTTTGCCAAGCGTGCTACATCAATTAATGTTTCACTGTCGGGGTGTCTGTTGAATAATGTATCAGCAAGAAACAATACACCTTTCTTTGTATTCACAATATGCATCGCCGCTATGTGGTTAAAGCCCTCGCGTATACCTATTATCTCCTTAGCTATTTCAGTGGTTTCGGCATATTTGCTGAATACTCCTGTAATCATAGCATCGGCTTCGCCAGTCTCAACCATCATCATACCAAAATAGTTACGTTCAAACATTTTCTCTGTCGCCTCATGAAATGTCATGCCTTGTCGAGATCTCTTTTCCGCTAGTTTCTGTGCATAACGCAATCTACGCTCCTCTTCGCGGTCGTGTCTTAGATTTACAATCTCAATACCCTCAAGGCTAATCTGATTTTCTTTGGCAACATTAGCAATTTTCTCTTCGTTGCCTAGTAAAATTGGGTAGCAAATACCTTCAGCATATGCTGTCTCTGCAGCTTTTAACATGTTAAGGTGATTTGTTTCAGAAAATACAACTCTTTGGGGTTTCTGACGCGCCATCTCATACAGCCTACGAATCATCTTATTATCTAGTCCCATCAGCTCTCGTAGCTTATTATGATACTCCTCCCAGTTGGTTATTTGCTTGCGTGCCACACCCGACTCCATAGCTGCCCTCGCAACAGCCGGTGCCACGTGAGTAAGCAATCTGGGATCAAGGGGCTTAGGAATTATGTAATCCCTGCCAAACTGCAACTTCTTTATACTGTAAGCTTCATTCACAACATCTGGCACAGCCTTTTTAGTTAGGTCGGCAAGTGCATAAACAGTTGCAATTTTCATCTCTTCGTTAATAGTTGTTGCCTGCACATCAAGTGCGCCTCTAAATATATAAGGAAATCCAAGAACATTATTTATCTGATTTGGATAGTCAGATCTGCCAGTTGCAAAAATAATATCATCTCTGGTTGCCATAGCTTTTTCGTAGCTAATCTCGGGGTTAGGATTAGCAAGAGCAAATACAATAGGATCATCACTCATAGATTGAACCATTTCAGTTGTAAGTACATCTGCAACAGACAATCCTAAGAACATGTCAGCATCTTTCATTGCCTCTTCAAGTGTGGTTATATTTCTATCCGTTGCAAACGGTTTCTTCCGACTGTTAAGATCTGTTCTATTTTTATTAATAACCCCTTTAGAGTCGAGCATTACAATATTCTCTAATTTTGCGCCTAGAGCAATATAAAGTTGCGTGCATGAATTGGCAGCTGCACCTGCACCATTTACAACAATACGAATATCCTCAATCTTTTTGCCATTTATTTCAAGAGCATTTAATAGTCCACATGCCGAAATGATTGCCGTTCCATGCTGATCGTCGTGCATAATTGGGATATCGAGCTCATTCTTTAGTCTCTCTTCAATCTCAAAACATTCGGGAGCCTTAATATCTTCAAGGTTAATACCTCCAAAAGTTGGAGCAATAGCTTTAACCACCTGAATAAATTTTTCAGGATCCTTTTCGTCAACTTCAATATCGAAAACATCTATCCCTGCAAAAATCTTAAACAGCAGTCCTTTACCTTCCATAACCGGTTTTCCTGCTACTGCACCAATATCTCCTAGTCCCAACACAGCAGTTCCGTTTGATATTACAGCTACAAGGTTACCTTTCGACGTATAATCGTAAGCTGCAGCAGGGTTCCTCTCTATTTCAAGACAAGGTTCGGCTACACCTGGTGAGTATGCAAGTGAAAGATCGCGTTGTGAGCTATATGGTTTTGTGGGTACAACCTCAATTTTTCCCGGACGACCCTGAGAATGATATTTTAAGGCGTCTTCACGAAGTTTATTATTTGTCATTTTGATTGTTATTGTGTAGTAATAATATTAATTTGCACAAAATTATAAAATAAATGCGTCAGATTATAATTTTAGTGCTACAACTTGTCCGATATAAGTTGGTTAATAAGTCTTATCACAAATTAATCACATCTTTATATCATCCTTGCTTAATTCTTACCTCTTCCACACCAAGTCCTTAATCTCCTCAATAAACAATAAGGATGATTGGGCCAAGGTAAGGCCAAAGTAGGGTCAAAATGCGAACAAAAATCTTCGATATGAGGTAAAGTTTCATGAAAAATTGCTTCAACAGTGAGAACGTCCCCGTTATCATATTTAATATAGCTTACTCCTTAATTTGATATATATATATACTGGTGTTCCTTCTATCGCATTTTAAAGTTTTTTGGGAAATGCACCTAAAATACCATTTACTCCCCAGCACTTTTTCGCATGGAGAAACTGGAAGGATTATGGAACAGGGATAGCGGGCGACCTGTTTGTACATGTTTTGTCGAGTATTCATTATATAATGGATGCAATAGGTCCTGATAAAGTTTATACTACAGGAGGAATTCGTCATTATACCGACGGCTTACGTGATACCCCCGATGTTATGTTGGGTTATTTTGATTATCCTGATAAAAATGATTTGGGAGCTTTTACGGTACAGTTGGGAGCAAACTATGTAGATGGCATATCCAAGAAATGGGGAAGTATGGATTTCAAGATAGTTGGATCAAAAGGCACATTAGATGTTGGCTGGGATAAAGTTGTCCTTAAAACTACAGGAGATATAAATATGAAAGACCTTGAGATATTAAAGTCATTGGGTCAAGGGATTGATACTCCTGAGAAAGTTACTTCTCGAGAGGTGATCTTTCATGCAGAATCAGGATATAGAGGAGGACACTACGATCACCATTATAATTTTATCAACGGTATAAGAAATAATACACCTTTGGTAGCTGATGTTCTTTTTGCAGTTCAAACAGCTGCTCCGGCATTACTTAGTTATGAAAGCTATGTACGAAATGAGGCAATCAGATGGGATGCACAGAAACTTAAGATTAAAAAATAATAATTATGAACCATATAAAGGCTATTTTTTCTTTGTTACTGGTAGCTTCATTTTTCATTACCTCTTGTCATTCGTTGAAGAAAAGTGAATCCCAACAGATAAATATCGGTCAAGGGTCAGTGTTTAAACTTTCAAGAGTAGAAAAAAAAGAGGGCTATAAGGTGCTTTTCGATGGCACATCGATGTCGCAATGGATAGGCAATACGAACGAATATGTTTTAGAAAACGGCTGTATTGTCATGTACCCTGATAAAGGTAACGGTAATTTATATACAAAAGAGGAATTTGATAACTTCATCTTACGATTTGAGTTTTTATTAACACCAGAAGCAAATAGTGGTTTGGGATTGCGACATAAAATGATAACTACACAAAGTGGATACGATGGGATGGAGCTACAGATACTCGATAATGAAGCATCTGTATATGAAAATCTTAAACCATATCAGTATCACGGATCGTTATATGGATGGATTCCCGCTAAGCGAGGCTTTTTAAAACCTGTAGGTGAATGGAATTATCAGGAAGTATTGGCAGATGGCGAAAATTTAAAAGTCATTCTAAACGGAACAGTTATTGTTGACGGTAATTTAAGGGAAGCTACAAAAGGCACTCCCGCAAAAAATATTCCAAATTCACTATTATACGAAAAGGGGCATATTGCATTTTTGGGGCATAACTCCGTTGTAAAGTTTAGGAATATTAGAATTAAAGAATTGTAATAATAACCAATGTAATACATATTAGGAACCTATTTCTACGAGGTATTTAGTTTGTAATCTGAAAGGGCTAAACTAATTGAGGCTGTCACAAAAGATTGACAGCCTCTTTTTTGTAATAAGTAGTTTTACAGTGAAAACTTACTCATTCGTCGGGTAAAACTTTTGTGTTTGTCGATTTTTACTAGTAATATTATTTCCCTTGTGTTTATATTTGTGAAGATTAAATTATAAAATGTTATGGAAACAAATTCAAATTCTCCTTCTCGTAATTCTACTCGATCCACACAAAATAGATGTTCGAGCAATTCACCTAAAAAACAAGGTGCAACAATTGGAATTTTGCTCATTTTGTTTGGGGTCATTTTTCTATCATTTAATTTTGGGTGGATAGATTCAGCTCTTAAGTGGGTGATTATTTCGTGGCCTATGATATTTATTGTGATTTCATTAATTAGTATTTCAAAAAGAGAATATTTCAAGGGATTGATATTGTTCATTATCGGCCTCTTCTTTTTGTTACCTCGTTTAGCCGAAGTATTTCCCAATACCTTTTCAGGTATCGATTCTGGTTTTGCTCATACTTATTGGCCTGTACTATTGATATTAGTTGGTTTGATGATAATATTTCAAATAGGAACAGGAAAAGGAAATCATGCTTCAGGACATAAAAAAAACATAAGTGGTACCACAGTTAATAGCGAGGGTAGGATAGATAAGAATGTTGTATTTGGAGGATCGGAAAGTATATTTCTAGATCCAGTTTTTAGGGGAGGAAGCATAAGTACTACATTTGGAGGTGTTGTGCTTGATTTAAGAAAAGCTTCACTTCCTGAGGGCGAAACGTGTCTTGATATTAATGCAGTTTTTGGGGGTATACAGCTATATGTTCCCGGAGATTGGTACATAGATAATAGGTTACAAGCTGTTTTAGGCGGTATTGAAGACAACAGAAGGTTTAATGATACCGATCATTCAAGAAAATTAATATTGCAAGGTTCTCTAATATTTGGTGGTTGCGAGATATCGTAGTTGAAAGTTTTTTCGGATGAAACTAATATATCCATATACAGTATTTAGTATGCCATTTAAATGGTTTACAGTAGTTTTATTGCTTATAGTTTTTCCTCTATTACTTTCACTTACATTTAAATATTTAGTGAGTTTCTCATTCAGTTCACTACTACTGAAGAATTTTATAGATTCAGTTTACCTTATGGGTTTTGCACTTATGCTTGAAAGAATAATTCCATTTGCAAACTATGTAAAACTCGATTTTACACAAAGGATTATTAACTATCTTGCTCTGGCAATAATATCTGTTTCTTTGTGGGTGCTTTTGACTTACTCATCTTCATTAATATTTTTAGACACTGAGAGTAGAGATGAAATAATAATTTTGTTACCTATTACAGCTCTAATTGGTTCATTGTTGTATCTGATTGAATTACTTTCTATAAATTATAGAATTATTAAACTCAAAATCGAAAATAATAACGAATCATCAGCAGTATATGATAAAGAGAATGAAACTGAAAGTGAAGTGGTTTATGATAGTAGTGAAATTGAAAATAACTTCTTAGAAAGAGTTGCCCTTAAATCTGGTCAGAAGATACACGTAATACTTGTACCGGATATTGTTTATATACAGTCAGATGGTGATTATGTGCAGTTATTTACAGAAAAAGGAAAATTCATAAAAGAAAACACAATGAAGTACTTCGAAGCAAACCTACATCCTAAAAAGTTTGTTAGGATACACAGATCATACATTGTGAATGTAGAAAAAATTACGCGTATTGAGTTGTATGAGAAGAATAGTCAGATGCTTATCCTAAAAAACGGACATCAGGTAAAAGCCAGCACAGCAGGATATAAAATGCTAAGAGAAGTATTAAATCTCTGACTCGACATATTCATCGTAATTAAATCTTAGTGTAAAGTATGTTAAAACCTGGAAAACTAATTTGAGTTTGCAGGTTTTCTGTGTTATCTTTGCAGAGTTTTTTAAGATTGTTTAGATGGATATTAAGGACAGAATTATAGAAAAGGCAGGAGAGCTATTTTTCGAATATGGTATAAAAAATATATCAATGGACGAACTTGCCTCCTCGTTAGGAATATCAAAGAGAACTATATATGAGAATTTTAAGGATAAAGAGGATATTCTCCGATTTCTAATTACTAAGCTTAGTAATGAGCGAAATAAAATTTTCAAAGAGTTTTTGGAGGAAGGCTTAAATGTTGTTGAGATATTTATAAAAGTGATAGAGATACAGATGGATATGCCGGTAAGTAGTGCAAAATTTATTCAGGATATCTACAAATACTATCCAAAAATCACGAAATTATTGCAAGAAAATATTGAAAAAAATAATGAATTTCTACAGAATTTTTTATTGAAAGGTATAGGACAGGGATATATTCGCGAAGATTTAAACGTAGAGGTTACCGCATTTCTAGTGGAAGAGAGCACATATACTTATATACGTGCTTCATACATGGAAAAACCTCCTTTTTCATTTTCAGATTTGTTTTATACTATGATGATAAATTTTGTAAGAGGCATTTCTACAGAAAAGGGTATAAAAATTATTGATGCTCATTTAGAGAATAAAAAGAACTTAAACTAATTCGTAGTAATAATGAATTGGTGTATTATGAAAATAAAGAAAGAACAATTTAATAAAATATGAAACAACCTATTATCAATCAGAAATTACTCAGTTTGTTGTTGACAGTGGTGCTCAGTTTTACTGGATATTTCACAGTTGACGCTCAGCAAGTTGATAGTTTAGAAATCGATTTAACCACAGCGCTTAACATTGCACTTAGTGAAAATCCTACTGTTAAAGTTGCTGATATGGAGATCGAAAAAAAGCAGTATGCAAAGAAATCTGCCTATGGAGCACTTATGCCTCAGATGGATATCCTAGGACAATATCAGAGAGCAATTAAACGTCAAACAGTTTATTTTGACGAAGGTTTGGGTTTTGGAGGTGGAGATATCGACCCTTCACAATATACTCCCGAGGAACTTCAAATAATGAAGGTAGTTGGAGATATGTTCTCTATGGGAGGTGAAACTGAGAGTTCGGGAGAAGGTATTCAGATGGGACGATTTAATGTTTGGTCGGCAGGACTAAATGTGAGTCTTCCAATTGTTGTGCCTTCACTTTGGAAAAATATTCAGATGAGCGATGTGGATATACATATTGCAATGGAGCAGGCTCGTGCATCTAGGATTGATCTTATAAACCAGGTAAAGAAAGCGTATTATAGCTTATTGCTTGCAAAGGATAGTTATGATGTTTTGAGAATGACTTATGAAACAGACTCAATTAATCTGGATAATATTCGTAATCGTTACAATCAGGGTGTTGTGGCCGAATATGATGTTATTACTGCCGACGTTAGACTTAAGAGTCTTATCCCAAATATGCTTCAGGCAGAAAATATGATGAAGATTGCAGAGATGCAGCTTAATATGTTTATGGGAATTGATGGTTTCGTTCCACTAAAGATAGTAGGTTCGCTTGATGATTATGAAGCAACAATGTTTGATAATCTGATTCCTGCAGATACAACGCTATCACATAATAGCGATCTTAAACAGTTTGATTTGCAGGCAAAACAAGCACAAAATGCTCTGGAATTGCAGAAGTTACAGTATGCTCCTTCACTAGTGACTTCTTTTAACTGGACATATACTAGTCAGAACAACGATTTCAAATTCAGTCATTACAGGTGGGATCCGTACTCCATGTTGGGAGTTACTTTACAGATTCCAATATTTAGTGGAGGTCAACGTTATCATAACGTAAAACAATCGCAGATTCAAATATATCAACTTAACGAGCAACGCAAAGAGGTGGAGCGTGGACTTAAGTTGTCTATCAAAAATAATTACGACCTAATAAATAAAAATATTGAACAGGTTGTAGCAACTCAATCGTCAATTGAGCAAGCTCGGAAGGGGCATGAGATAACCTTGAAAAGGTACGAAACTGGGATGGGCACAATTGTTGATGTTAATGCCGCTGCCTTGGCTGTTTTGAATGCGGAGCTACAAAATCGTAACGCTATTTACGATTATCTGGCAGCAAAAGCCGACTTGGAAAGAGTATTGGGATATGAGATTGATACGATAGATACTTTAGATAAATAGATAATTGAAAACAGAAATAAAACAAAATAATTGTATGAAAAAGTATAACTTATTAAAGTTTACTCCTTTACTGTCGATTGCCCTGCTATTGTCATGTGGAGGAACTGGCCAAAACGAGAGCACAACAAATGAAGAGCCAGTGAAGTCGAAGGTACGGGTAGAAGAGGTTAGACTGGTGCCGGTGGATCAGATTTCCACTTTTACTGCCACTGTTGAGGCTGATAAGGTGAATAACATTTCTCCTGCAATTGGAGGACGTATTCGTGAAATATATGTTGATGTGGGTTCGTACGTTAAGAAAGGACAGACTTTAGTGGCAATGGATGCTGCAAATTATTCTCAGCAGGAGACGCAAGTGGCTACTTTAAGAAGAGACTTTGAAAGATATCAAGAATTATATGAGGTGGGAGGTATCTCAAAACAACAACTAGATCAAGCAAAAACCCAGCTAGATGTAGCTGAGACAGCAATGAGTAATTTAGGTGAGAATACACGACTGGTAAGTCCTCTTAGCGGTGTAGTAACCGCTCGCAATTATGATCCGGGTGATGTTGCAATGCAACTGCCAATACTTACAATTGAGAGTATGAATCCTGTGAAAGTAATAATAAATGTATCGGAGAGATTTTATAGTCAGGTGAGTGTAGGAATGCCGGTTGAAGTGCAGGCAGATGCACTTGGGGAAGAGATTTTTGAAGGTAAAATTTCACTTATCTATCCTACAATTGACCCTGTATCGCATACATTTACTGTAGAGGTGAACGTGCCAAATAGCAATCAAAAGTTGCGTCCCGGAATGTTTGCTCGTGTTAAAATGAATTTTGGTTCAAACGATCGTCCATTGTTGAGCGATATGGCCGTATTGAAGCAGGTTGGTTCTAACGACCGTTATGTGTTTGTTGAAAAGAACGGCAAGGCAATTTATACCCTTGTGCAACTTGGAGTAAGAATAAATGATAAGTATGAGATCCTTTCGGGTTTAAATGCGGGCGATAGAGTTATTGTTCATGGAAACAGTAACCTTATAGATGGTACTGAGGTTGAAGTGATTGAATAAAATCTTTTCACTTTGAAATAATGATATAATAAGGACAAAATAGAATAATTATATGAAGATATATGAAACCGCGGTGAAAAATCCCGTGGGAACATCATTGATATTTATTGGAGTGGTATTGATTGGTATGCTCTTTTACAGACAGTTGCCTGTCGACCTGTATCCAAATATCGACTTAAATATTGTGTCGGTCATGACCTCCTATTCGGGTGCTGGAGCTCAGGATGTGGAAGCAAACGTGACTCGTCCGCTTGAGGATGTATTAAACACCACAGAGAAGCTTAAAGAGATTACTTCGCAGTCGAAAGACGGTATGTCGATGATTATGCTTGAGTTTGATTTTGGTACCGATATGGATGCCGTGATGAATGATGTGAGGGATAAGGTGTCGCTCATTTCTGGGTTCCTTCCGGATGGCACCGAAGATCCTATCATTCTGAAATTCAGCTCAGACATGATTCCGGTGGTTGTGCTATCCGCAACTGCCGAAGAGAGCGCTGGTGCACTCTATAAAATCTTGGATGAACAGGTTGCTAATCCTTTGAACCGTATTTCGGGTGTAGGTACCGTTTCGGTTGGTGGAGCTCCGCAACGAGAGGTTCAGGTGAATGTGAATCCTGCTCAGCTTGAGGCATACAATATGTCGCTCGAACAAATAGCACAGGTTATTGCTGCAGAAAACGTGAACGTGCCCGCTGGTAACTTCGATATAGGTTCGCAAACCTATATGTTGCGTCTGGAGGGTGAGTTTAAAAATAGTAGAGACCTTAATGATATTGTTGTAGGTAACAATATGGGAAGCCCCATTTACTTGCGGGATATTGCCACTGTGAGTGATACGCTTGAATCGCGTATTCAGGAAAACTATACAAATGGCAGTCGAAGTGCAAGTATTGTAGTGCAAAAGCAGTCGGGTGCCAACACTGTTGCCATAGCTGATGCTGTTAGGGCAGCACTACCAGGCCTGCAGGAATCGCTTCCCCCCGATATTGAAATTGAGTCTGTAATGGATACTTCAGACTATATCAAAGCTTCCATTAATAGTTTACTTCAGACAATATTGTTAGCGTTGATAATTGTGGGTCTTATTGTTCTGTTGTTCCTTGGCAGATGGCGCGCAACCATTATTGTTATGGTTACAGTGCCAATATCGCTTATAGGCTCATTTATCTATCTATATATTACGGGTAACACAATTAATATTATATCACTGTCGGCACTCTCAATCACCATTGGTATGGTTGTGGATGATGCTATTGTTGTGTTAGAGAATATTACAACTCACGTAGAGAGGGGTAGTAGGCCCAAACAAGCCGCAGTTTATGGTACAGAGGAGGTTTCTCTTTCTGTTATTGCATCAACACTCACAATTATTGCTGTGTTTCTTCCAATGACAATGGTAAGTGGTTTTGCAGGAGTGATGTTTAAACAGCTGGGATGGATGGTTACAATAATTATCTCTCTGTCAACGTTAATCGCTCTTACGCTAACTCCTATGATGAGTGCAAATATGATGCGCTCAAGAAAAGAATCTAAGAATAGTTGGTTTGACAGATGGTATAACAAGAACATTCTTCCTGTACTCGATAAGATCGATATTGCTTATGGTAAGTTGGTCAACAGGGTTGCAAGAAAAAGAATGATAACCTTTTTAGTAGTAGTTGCTATTTTTATTGTAAGTGTAGCTATTTCCGCTATTACACTGAAAACGGGTTTCATGCCTGAGTCTGATAACAATAGTATTGCACTTACAGTTGAGATGCCAACAGGTACACGCATGGAGCTTGCAAGAGATGTGGGTCACACTATTACTCAGGGAGTGAAGGATAAGTATCCCGAAATTGAGATTATTTCATTTTCAGTTGGTACAGCCAGTGAAGACGATACTTGGGCAGCTATGCAGGATAATGCTCCTAATATAATTACTTTCAATATGCGTCTTTCAGAGGCGAAGTATAGAGACAGAAGCATTTATGATATTTCTGATGAGATTCGTAAGGATCTTGACGAAATGCCAGAGTTATACCGCTTTCAGGTGCAACCGGGAGGTGGCGATATGGGAATGGCAGGTGGAAATAATGTATCCGTAGAGGTTTATGGATATGATCTGGCAGAGACAGACAAAATTGCTGCAGAATTGAACAGTAAATTGTCTGATGTGGATGGCTTGAGGGATATTGTAGTTTCGCGTAAGGATTATAGGATGGAATACCAGATTCAGTTCGACCGCGAAAAGTTGTCGCTGAACGGACTAAATATGTCTACTGCTTCAAGTGCTGTGCGTAACAGAATTAACGGATTGGTAATGTCGCGATATCGCGAAGATGGTGAGGAGTATAACATTCGCGTTCGTTTTGAAGAGAAGTATCGTGAGTCTATCGAAGATATTGAAAATATTCTTATATATAACCCAATGGGTGCAGGTGTTAGAGTGCGAGATTTGGGTAGAGTCGTTGAGTCTTCTTCTCTTCCACAGATCGACAGACAAGACCGTGAGCGTATTGTTACTGTTACAGGTACAATCTACGGTAGGGCTCTTAGTGAAGTGGTGAATGATGTTAATACAATTCTTGCTGAATTAGATGTTCCCAGTGGTGTGCAGATTGAAATGGCAGGTACGCTCGAAGATCAACAGGAGGCTTTCGCCGATCTGGCACTGCTTCTGCTTATTGTATCGATATTGGTATATATTGTATTAGCTTCGCAGTTTGAGTCACTCACATATCCATTTATGATTATACTTACAGTACCGTTTGCATTTACGGGCGGTCTGCTATTGCTTGCACTAACAGGCGAACCGCTTGGTATAATGGGATACGTGGGATTGATTATGCTTGTGGGTATGGTTGTGAAGAACGCTATTGTGCTTATCGACTATATAAACCTTAATCGTGAGAGAGGTATGTCTATTATTACTTCTGTTGTTCACGGTGGACGCTCGAGGTTGAGACCGGTGTTGATGACCACCCTCACTACCATCTTGGGTATGATTCCACTTGCAATAGGCACGGGACAGGGTTCTGAAATGTGGCGTGCACTTGGTATAGCAATTATTGGTGGTATGACTTTCTCTACAATTATTACACTTATACTTATACCTGCACTTTATTCTATGATGGCGGGATATGGCGTACGTCGCAAACGTAGGAAACACCGCGCAGTGATTTTAAAGAACAGTAGTAATTAGTAAGTAAAGTAAAAAAGAGATTTATGAAAGCAGTAATGATAATATTAGACCAGGCACACTACGATGAAATAGTTGAAAACCTGAGTTCATTGAATATTCGTGGTTTCACTTCATGGAGAGAAGTGCACGGAAGAGGCAGTAAGGAAGGCATACCTCACTATGGGTCTCATGCATGGCCTTCTGTTAATAATGCAATTCTCTCTATGGTTGAAGATGATAGGGTGCCACTCTTATTGAAGTATTTGAAAAATCTTGATAATGAGTCTCCAAACCTTGGCCTTCGTGCTTTTGTTTGGAATATTGAAGAGGCAATTTAACTTGTTTTTATAGTAAATATTTTGAAGGGTACTGCAGTTTTGCAGTGCCCTTTGTTATTATGTATATAATGTATTTTGATATTTCGGGATTACTAAACAATATCATCTAAAGTAATTGTATATAAACAATAATACTACACACTTTGTAATAATTTGAATTAAGATATTATCTTTACAATTAGTAAAAGTTTATATTATGGCAATAATTAGAAGTGTTCTAGATACAGATTTATATAAGTTTACCACAAGTTACGCTTATTCTAAACTCTTCCCAAGGGCATTTGGAGAGTTTGAATTTGTTGATAGGAGTAATGATATTTATCCTGATGGATTCGACGCAATGCTTAGAGATGAGTTAAATAAAATGTCAGAGTTATCACTTACCGAAGATGAGGAAAAATTCGTGAGAAAGAACATGCCGTATTTACCTCCTACTTATATCGATTTTTTAAAAGGTTTTAGATATGATCCGTCTGAGCTTGAGCTTGGTCTCGAGGGGGGCAGGCTGAAAATAAAGGCCACTGGTTTACTTTATAGAGTAACTCTTTGGGAAACTCCGATTCTTGCAACAGTTTCTGAGCTTTTTTTTAGGATTACCGGCAAGCATCCAGATTATGAGTATATGGAGAATGCTGCAATTGAGAAAGCTATGAGGATGAAGAATCATGGTATTACGTTTTCTCTTTTTGGAATGAGAAGGAGGTTTAGCTTTGATGTAGAAGATAGGGTAACTGAACTTTTAAAGATGCATGCCGGAGATAGTTTTTATGGCACAAGTAATGTTTATATGGCTTATAAGCACAATTTAAATGTCTCGGGCACTCATCCTCACGAATGGGTGCAGTTTCATGGTTCTATTTATGGTTATAAGATGGCCAACTATATGTCGATGGAGGATTGGATTAATGTGTATGATGGCGATTTGGGAACGGTACTTACGGACACCTATACAACTGATGTTTTCCTTCGTAATTTCAGTAAGAAGCATGCGTCGTTGTTCACTAGTTTAAGACATGACAGCGGCGATCCTTATACATTTGTTGATAAGGTAGTAAAACGGTATGAGGAGCTTAGGGTTGACTCGAAGCTAAAATATCTTGTATTTTCGGATAGTCTTAATGTAGATAAAGTTTTGAAAATAAAGGAATATTGTGGTACCCGTATTGGAGCTACGTTTGGAATTGGAACTAATCTTACAAATGATGTTGGTTACAATATTAAAAGTATGAATATAGTGATGAAGCTTTTTAGGTGTAAGATGACAGCTAAAGAGGAGTGGCAAGAGTGCGTGAAACTTTCGGATGTGGTGGGGAAACACACCGGAAGTGAAAGAGAAATTGCTCTGGTTAAAGAGACGTTAGGGCTAGTTGATGATTAATATTGTATAAATTAAGCTATGTCATATTCTCATTTTTGATTTTTTATTGTGCCACTTGAAATTTGAAATAGTGAACATTAAAAATGGTATTCACAATTATATATCAGTAAGTAAATGTATAGCTATAACTGTTGGTGTTGCCAGCACCATCAGTGACTGTGAAAATAAATATTTGTTTTTCTCCTTTTGTTAGTCGATTATCATCAAAATTATATGTGTAGATGGTAGACTTTGAGTCATGAGTAAACAGTACAAACTCTCCATTAATTTCTCCCTTAAATGATGATATACCACTTAAATTATCTGTAAGTCTGATACGTATTCTTCTTTGGCTTACCCAATTCTCAGGAGTAAGTGGTGTGATTGTGGGAGCAACTTTATCGGCTGATACCGCATACTTATCGCCCAACTCTCTTATAGTTAGTGATATTCCGCCTTGCTTGTATTCACCTCCAACCCAACTTTCTGAACCATTGTTGTTTATTCTTACAATCCCATAGTTTTTTCTGTTTTGTAAAGTGTCTGTGTTGAGCTTAATCCATACTTCGGCTCTGTTGTGTAGTGGGGTGGGATCATTATTGATTTGATGTATATCAGAGAAGTACTTGGTGTTGTGAGATTTATTATAATTAAAACAAATGTTAGAGTATAAATTCCCACTCGGTATTGAAAGAGTGAATCCCATATCAATAAATGAGTTGTTGAGGTTCCAAGTCATAAAGTTGTCACACTCTGGTTGAGAGAGTATGGATTGCTTAACACCATTTACTTTGAAGTTGTAAGTAAGCTTATTGCCATAGTGATCTTCAAGCTCGTATCTAAGATTATATTCACGTTCTTCGTTAATATCTATATAGCCATTATTTAATGAATTATAAAAGGGTAGGGTGTTGCCCGGTTCAATAAACGATTTCATATAGAAAGAGCGGCGATTTTTCCAATCTTGAAAATCAATAAAGGAATTTAGCATACGTGTTTTATCGAATGAGAAACGGTTGATAGTACTACTAAACACTTGCATTTCGTCTAAATAAAGTCGGATATATTTTACTCCATATATGTTATTCTGTCCATTCATACGATCGTAAGCCTTTACACCTACTCCAATTCTACCCCATGCATTTATGGTTCTGCCCAGACCTAAAGGATTACCGTTAGAATCCTTACTTATGTTTAATCGTGTTGGATTGTTACTGCCATTTATTACTCCCTTTCCTGAAGTAGGGTAAAATGCAATACCTCTTAGATCGGGTTTCTGAGTATCGCTAATTGGTGATAAGTATTCTAATGCATCTAAAGGATGCTCACTTCTTGTGTCTCGTATTTCGAAATGCAGATGTGGACCACCTGAGCTACCTGTATTGCCGCTTAGTGCTATTTGCTCACCACGCTTAACCGGAAGAGTGCCTTCGCCTGGGTAAAGATTAACATTAAAACTCTCTTGTTCGTATTGCTTTTCTTTAACCCAATCGGCTATTGCTTTTGAGAAGCTATTGAGGTGGGCATAAACACTTGTGTGTCCTGTGGAAGGGTGTGTTACATAGAGTGCAAGTCCGTAACCTCCAGGTGACACACTTATTCTGGAGACATAACCGTCTTCAATTGATACAATTGGTTTATTAACTACTTGTTGAGTTTTGAAATCTATTCCTGAGTGAAAATGATTGCTTCTTAATTCACCAAACCCGCCACTTAGAGCAGGGGGTACAGTGACAGGATAAATATAGGTCTGGGTATAGGTAAGTAAGGTTGAAGATAAATATATTGTTAAAATCAGAAGTGGTAGTTTCAATAGTCTCATTGCTTGTGGATTTGTCAGTTGATTGCTTTATATTATCCCGATTTAGTAGGATTTTTTGTTTCGGCTTTGGTAATATTTTTAAATAAAGTGGTGTTAATAATATCTTTTGAAACCTCTATCTTTGACTTAAGCTCAAAAGTTGTTTTAACTCCCTCTTTTGATAATATTGTTACCTTGTTTGTGTCAACACCAAAGCCTGCACCGGCATCGTTTAAACTATTTAGTACAATAAAATCGAAATTCTTTTTTTCAATCTTCTTAAGTGCATTGTTTTCTTCATCATTAGTCTCAAGAGCAAATCCAACTATTATTTGATTGTCATTTTTCATTTTTCCCAATGATGCTGCGATATCGGGGTTGGGAGTTAGTGTGATGGTGATATCCTCTCTGTTGTTACGTTTTATTTTATATTCTTCCTGTTGCGATGGTCGATAATCGGCAACAGCAGCCGATAATATTGCAACATCAATTTTGGGGAATATATCTGTTGAAATTTGATACATTTCGTTTGCTGACTCTACATCAATTCTTTTAATGTTTGGATGTGAGTTTGTTAGTGCTGTAGGTCCTGTGACAAGGAAAACTTCAGCACCTCTTTCTGCACATTCTTCGGCAAGAGCGAAGCCCATTTTTCCTGACGAGTAATTGCCTATAAATCTAACGGGATCTATCCTTTCGTAAGTGGGTCCGGCAGTTATCAGTATTTTCTTTTTAAGTAGGTCTTGTTCTGAATTAAAGAACTCTTCGATAATTGCTACAATATTTTCTGGTTCTTCCATGCGGCCTTTTCCTTCGAGGTGACTGGCAAGTTCTCCTACTCCGGGATCAATAATATTTACTCCATCAAATTTCAATTGTTCAATATTGCGTTGTGTGGTTGCATGTTTAAACATATCCAAATCCATAGCAGGAGCAACAAATACAGGTGCTTTCATCGAGAGGTAAGAAGTGATTAGCATGTTGTTTGCTACTCCGCTTACCATCTTGGCTAATGTTGATGCTGTTGCAGGAGCAATTAGCATAAGGTCTGCCCAAAGACCTAGATCTACATGACTGTGCCAAGTGCCGTCTCCGGTGGCAAAGAATTCACTAATAACTGGTTTTCCAGATAGAGCAGATAGTGTTACAGGTGTTATGAACTCTTTTCCTGCAGAAGTAATTATTATTTGCACCTCGGCTCCTTTTTTTACTAAAAGCCTTGTAAGTATAGCCGACTTATATGCTGCTATACTGCCGGTAATGCCTAGAACTATATGTTTCCCTTTTAACGACATATTCTGATATTTACTATTACAAACTTACATAAAAATAATGATTTTGAACACAACTATTTTTTATGAACTCATCAAAATAAGGTTATTAATATGTAGAATAGTTAATCAATAGTAAACAGGTGTCTTTGCATACACATGCTAGTTAAATAATGATAAATATATCATTTCTGATGGTACTTTGTATTGCATAATACCATGCTTAATGTATATTTGCATTGTGAAATAGTAGTAACTGTTTTATAAATAGTTTAAATATATGAATATAGAGAATACACAGAGCCAAATGCGAAAAGGAGTACTGGAGTATTGTATTCTTTCCATAATAAAAAGAGGAGAAGCATATCCGGGAGATATTATCGAAGAAATGAGAAGTGCCGGTTTAACTCTACTGGAAGGAACACTTTATCCTCTCCTTAATCGACTTAAAAATGCAGGTGTACTTACATACCAATGGGTTGAGAGTACATCGGGACCTCCTCGCAAATATTTTAGATTAACAGAAAAGGGAAGGGAGTTTTATGAACTTCTGGCAAATACATGGAATGAATTGGCGACTGGTGTGGATTTTTTGACTAAATCAGATACTTCCAAATAATATAAAAATGAAAAAAGTAATCAATATTAATTTTCAGGGACAGGTAATTGCAATTGAAGAGACTGCTTACGAAATATTGAATAAATATATTGTGAGCCTTAAGAAATACTTCTCGCGTGAAGAGGGAGGTGATGAAATTGTTAATGATATTGAAAACCGTATTGCAGAGTTATTCGGAAATCGTCTCAAGTTAGGTATAAATTGTATCACCGACGAGGATGTTGAAGCCATAATTAACAACATTGGAAGACCAGAGGATTTTGATACAGAGTATGAAGAAAGTGTGAAAAATGACTCCGAAACATTCGAGAATAATGGTAAAGACTACTCTTCAGAAAGTACTACAAAGGTCACGAAAGACGAATCAAAGTCGCTTTACAGAAATTACAACGATAAAATTATTGGAGGTGTTTGTAGTGGTGTAGCTCATTACTTTAAAACTGATCCGGTTTGGATAAGGTTGATTTTTTTATTATTCTTTGGTTTTCTTTTCTGGGTTTATATTGTTCTTTGGATAGTACTGAAAGAAAAAGATCTTGAAACGAACGTAACCAAAAAACTATACAGAAACCCTACTGACCGTTATATAGGTGGAGTATGTGGCGGAATTGCTGCCTATTTCAAGATAGAATCATGGATACCCAGATTGATATTCTTATTGCCTCTCTTTATTAATGTATTTGGAATTATATCATTCTTCCCACTTTCTCATTTCTTTGGTGATACTGGTTTTAATTGGAATATAAATGGTAGTGTAGTACTACTATACATTGTATTAATGGTAATCATTCCAGAGGCAAAGAGTGTTAAACAGAAGCTTGAGATGATGGGTGAAGATGAGTATATTAAATCTATTCGCGATAGAGTAAATGATAACTTAGCAAATACAAAAAGTCGCACTGAAGAAAATAATACAAGCTACAGCACTCTAAATGATGAAGTTGAAGCTCAAACAATCGATTCCATTCAAATTGATGCTGAGAATATGCCCCCGGAGCCACCTGTTTCTGACCCAGTTAGAGAAAGAAGCTCTAATAAATCTGATAGATCTGGTTGTTTTAACTTAATCGTGATACTTTTAAAGGTCGTATTCTTCACTTTCGTTGGAATCTTTGCTTTAGCTATGTTGGCTGTCTTTGCAGGGCTGTTCTTTGCAGGAGCACAACTTATCCCACTTAAGTCATTATTTATTGATCAAGGTTATGAGACAACACTTCTTGTAACATCGCTAGTACTGATTGTTTTAGTGCCTGTGGTAGCATTAGTTACTTGGATTGTTAGACGTGTAATAAAGGCTAAATCTCGTCCAGTTATTGGTATTGTAGCATCCGTTTTATGGTTTACTGGAGCTGTTTTATCTGTTATTCTTGTAGCAAAGGTTGTTGATAAATTTAATGTTGAAGGATCAAGTGAACAAGCAATATCAATATCAAATCCCTCTTCAAATAAATTGTATGTAGAAATGGAGCCTTATAAAGAGGATTATGCAGATTTTAAATTTAAATCAGGCTTTGGAATTGACAATGAATTTGATGAACTTCCATTTTCAAATATTTATGGCGACTCACTCCTTTTTAGAAATATAAATATGCATATAAGACAAAGCAACGACTCCCTTTTTCATGTTAGACTGATATCAGCAACATGTGGTAGAACATTGCGAGAAGCAAAAGATGATATTGAAGAATTCAGTTATAATATAGTTCAGAATGATTCTGTTTTATTATTACCAGAGTTCTTGTTAGTGCCAAAATCACAAGGGTTTCGCAATCAGAGTGTAACGGTAGAGATTGCTGTTCCTGCTGGTAAGTCGATTGAGGTGAGCGATGTGTTAAGTGAATATAGAAATAACGAGCCACCCTCAGTTGCAAGAAAAAGAATAAGAAGCTATAATAGTTCATATACGCCTTATGTGCCAGCTTCTTTGTCTGAGAAAGAAAAAAGCAAAGATATATTGTAAAGAAATTTCATTAATTCTATTATAACTTTCATTGTGTTTAAGAAAGCTGTCCGTGACGGATGGCTTTCTTCTTTTTTTTAATAAAAACAAATAAATATTGGGTTGACTATGAAAAAAAAATTATCTTTGCATCCGCAAATCAAGAAGTTGATATGTAGTAAATATTGAAATGCCCGGCAAGATGCGACTTGCTGATATAGAACAGGTACTTGCCCGGATGGCGGAATTGGCAGACGCGCTAGTTTCAGGGACTAGTGTTGGCAACAACGTGCAGGTTCGACCCCTGTTCCGGGCACAATAAGCGCAGGTGGTGAAATTGGTATACACGCTACTTTGAGGGGGTAGTGCCGGCAACGGCGTGTGAGTTCGAGTCTCATTCTGCGCACCAGTTGATTTTAAAACCTTATTAATAAGGCGAATGTGAGTTCGATTAGTCGTTTTATCCATAGAAATATTTATAGCCGATTATGACAACAAATTATTCTACATGAAAATTCTTTCCTCAGAACAAATTCGTATAGTAGATACTGAGACAATCAGGAGGGAGGGTATTTCCTCTCTTGAACTGATGAGAAGTGCAGCCACAGCATTCTGTAATTGGTTTACCAAAGCACACTCAAACAAACTTTCTTCAATAGTAATTTTTTCAGGAACAGGTAATAACGGGGGAGATGGTCTTGTTATTGCACGTATATTGCATAAGCTGGGATATAATATCGAAGTTTTTATAGTTGAGTATAATGATAGCTACTCGGATGATTGTGCGCATAACATTCGAAGAATTAAGGCAGAAAAAATATCCTATAAGAAGATACAGAATAAAAAAGATATTCCTTCTTTAGAAAAGTTCGATATTGTAATTGATGGAATTTTCGGAATAGGTTTATCGAGAGAAGTAAGCGGTATTGCAGCAGAGGTTATTAAAGAAATCAACAAATTCAGTCTTGTAATTAGTGGTAATTCTGAATTTACTTCTTCTAAAATTAATAAAAGTGTAATAAGTATTGATGTTCCAAGTGGTTTGTTTTTAGATAGAAAGACAGATTTTGCAGTAAGAGCAAAAGAAACTATTACATTTCATACACCTAAAATTGCGTTCTATCTTCCTGATAACTATATGTTTGTCGGCAACGTAACAGTAGTTGATATTGGATTAAACGAACAAGCTATTTCTGAGATTGAGTCTGATTTGTACTATACAGAAAAGAAAATCATTAAGACCTTATTAAAGCCGTTAGTGAAATTTGCCCACAAAGGAACCGAGGGGCATGCACTAGTTATTGGAGGTAGTCTTGGAAAAATCGGTTCAATGTGTCTTGCATCTAAAGCTGCTTTAAAAACTGGATGCGGACTGATAACTGCTTACGTTCCAAAATGTGGATTACAGGTTATTCAATCTCAATTTGCTGAGGCAATGGTTATTGAAGATAAAGGTAATGATTATATAGAAGATATTGTTTTTAATATTGATCCTGATTCAATAGGTCTTGGGATGGGCATGGGACAACATGAAGATACGATATCCGCTTTTCATCAATTTTTGCAGTGTTATAAAGTGCCAATGGTTATTGATGCAGACGGAATAAATATATTATCAAAACGTAAAGATTGGTTGTCACTTTTATCTCCAAAAACAATTCTAACACCTCATCCAAAGGAGCTTATGAGACTTATAGGCGAATGGAGTGATGATTTTGAAAAGATTAAGAAAACAGTTGAACTAGCACAGAAGTATGATTTAATAATAGTTGTAAAAGGTGCACATTCATTAATAATTGATGCAAAATGTGTTTTTGTGAATAGTTCTGGCACTCCAGCACTTGCAACTGCAGGGAGTGGCGATGTCCTTACTGGAATGATTACAAGTTTACTTGCCCAAGGATACAAACCTATAGATGCTGCTAAGGTAGGTGTTTTTATTCATGGAATGACAACAGATTTAACCTCACATTGCATTCACCCTCGCTCTTTTATAGCATCTGATATAATTGATAATATTAGTAATTGCTATATAAATTTAGATTCTTAATTTGAATAAATAGGCCTTAATCATTTGCGATTTACATATTTATTGCCTAATTTTGCACCTCATTTTGCCAATAGGCTCTTTAAGTATTCGCACAAAGCGTCTCGCCTCAGGTAAGTAACGTCAAGTTATTATATATATGTACGTAATTGTAGATATTCAAGGTCAACAGTTTAAAGTAGAACAGGACCAAAAATTATTCGTCCACCGAATAAATGCCGAACAAGGTAGTGAAGTGGAATTTGAGAAAGTAATGCTTGTAGACAATGATGGTACGGTAACAATCGGCACACCAGTTGTTGAAGGAGCAAAAGTCGTTGTTGAAATACTTTCACATCTAAAAGGTGACAAAGTATTAGTCTTCAAAAAGAAAAGAAGAAAAGGGTACAGAAAATTAAACGGTCACCGTCAACAATTTTCAGAAGTAAGAGTTAAGGAAATTATTGCTTAATCAGTTAAAATTAGAAGAAAATGGCACATAAAAAAGGAGTTGGAAGCTCGAAGAACGGCCGTGAATCGCATAGTAAACGATTGGGCGTTAAAATGTTTGGTGGTGAATCAGTTAGAGCTGGTAATATTATAGTTCGTCAACGTGGAACAGCTCACCATCCAGGAGAAAATGTAGGCCTAGGAAAAGATCATACATTATTCGCATTGAAAGATGGCGTAGTGGTATTTCGTAAGAGAAGAAATAACCGCTCGTATGTATCGGTACAACCATTTGCAGAGGTAGAAGCAGAAGCTTAATTGCATCTAACCTGTTCTGTTGTAATGGAACTAGAGCAATAGAAAATATTTCTATTTGTTAAAGGGTGATTCCACATTGTGGAATCACCCTTTACTTTTTATTTACTACTTCAGAAAGTAGATGAGTTACTTATGACGTCCTTTTAAGATCTCTTCTATGTCTTCCAACTTAAGGTCTTTAGTCTTCAGTAAAATTAATAAGTGATATAGAAGATCTGCTGCTTCGTTCTTAAATAAGTCTACGTCGTTATCTTTAGATTCTATAACCAGTTCAACAGCTTCTTCACCTACCTTTTGTGCTACTTTGTTTACACCTCGTGCAAAAAGTTTGGCAGTATAAGATGATTCTTCGTTATCTGAAATACGCTGTTCAATTATGTTTTCTAGTTTGTATAAAAAACCTTTAGATGTCTCTTCCTTAAAGCAAGAGGTAGAACCTGTGTGACAAGTGGGGCCTTTGGGAAATGCTTTTATCAATAATGTGTCGTTATCGCAATCTTGCAGTATCTCATCCACTATTAGAAAGTTTCCTGATTCTTCCCCTTTTGTCCAAAGTCTGTTTTTCGTGCGACTAAAAAACGTTACTCTACCCTCTGCAAAAGTTTTATCTACAGCCTCTTTATTCATGTATCCCAGCATGAGTACCTGCATTGTATTGGCATGCTGCACTATCACAGGTATTAATCCGTCGGTCTTTTCGAAATCTAAATTCATCTTATTGCGATATTTTGTTCTTTTAAATATTCTTTTAATGTAGGAATCGCTATCTCTCCAAAATGGAATACCGATGCTCCAAGGGCTGCACTTGCTTTTGTTTTTTTGAAAACATCTGCAAAATGATTCATATTTCCAGCTCCTCCAGATGCGATTATAGGAATGTTCAGTGCTTTACTTACTTGATTAGTTATATCAATTGCAAAACCTGATTTCATTCCATCGTTGTTCATAGAAGTTAGCAACACTTCTCCTGCACCAAGTTTTTCACCTTTAATTGCCCATTCTACTGTATTGAGATGTGTTGACGTTCTACCACCATGAGTGTATACAATCCATTCTCCATTCTCTTCAAGCTTGGTGTCAATAGCAAGTACAACACATTGGCTACCGAACTGCTCAGCAATTTCTGTAATGAGTTCAGGACGCTCAACTGCTGAGGAGTTTATACTTATCTTATCTGCTCCGGCTTTTATTATTAATCGTGCATCATCAACTGATTTAATACCTCCCCCAACAGTGAAGGGGATATTAATCTCTTTTGCTACACGATTTACAAGTTCTGTTAAGGTCTTACGATTCTCAACAGTAGCTGTTATATCCAAGAAAACTAACTCATCCGCTCCTTCACTTACATACCTTTTGGCCAACTCCACAGGGTCGCCTGCATCACGCAAACCTATAAAGTTTATACCTTTCACCGTTCTGCCATCTTTTATATCGAGGCAGGGAATTATTCTTTTTTTTAGCATTTTAATTACATTCTTCAATTACTATTTCTAAATTATCTAGTTATATCAAATATTATCTTCAGTGAATAATACTCAATATTACAAAACTCAACTACCAACTTTTATAATAAATCGCTCTAACTCTTTTAAGCTAATTCTGCCTTCATAAATAGCCTTACCAATAATAGCACCTTCACAGCCAATCTGCTTAACAAGCTCTATGTCATCAATTGAAGTTACTCCTCCGCTAGCAATCAGATTTATGTTAGATTTAGATAGAATTTCCTTATATAAGTCAATTGAAGGTCCCTGCAGCATCCCATCTTTAGAGATGTCAGTGCAAATAACATACGAAATACCTTTGTTCTCGTATTGAGTGATAAAATTAATGACATCCATATCAGACTTTTGTTGCCATCCATTAGTTGCTATCATACGGTTATTGCTATCAGCTCCCAGAATTATTTTTTCACTGCCGTACTTTGCGAGCCAGTCTAAAAAAATAGTTCTATTGTGTACAGCAATACTTCCACCGGTTACTTGAGAGGCGCCGCTTTCAAATGCAATTTCAATATCTTTATCTGATTTTATACCCCCTCCAAAATCAATAATCAGTTTAGTTTTTGAAGCAATATCATTAAGTATCTTGTGGTTTACAATATTGTTTGATTTTGCTCCATCTAAATCCACTAAATGTAGGTGTTTAATGCCACTAGCTTCAAACTCTTTTGCAACTTCAAGCGGGTTCTCGTTATAAATCTTTTGTGTGTTGTAATCACCTTTGGTAAGTCTCACACATTTTCCGTTAATTATATCAATGGCAGGAATTATTCTCATATTCAAAGTTCAAGAAAGTTTTTTAAAATTTTGTCTCCCACATCACCCGATTTTTCGGGATGAAACTGAGTGGCATAATAATTATCTTTTTGTATTGCTGCACTAAAAGAATTAATGTAGTGACAAGTTGCTATAGTATATTTACAAATCCCAGCAAAGTAACTATGTATAAAATAATGTGAATCATCTTCATTGATGTTCTTAAATAGAGGTGATGATAAGTCTGATATATTATTCCATCCCATATGAGGGACTATATCATTTGGTGGAAATAATTTCACATCCGTATCAAAAATTCCCAAGCACTCTACATCTCCCTCCTGAGAGTGTCTACACATAAGTTGTAGTCCCAAGCAAATACCCAAAGTAGGTTGAGTTAAAGATTTAATAGTTTTATCCAATCCTTTGTCTGCTAGGTATCTAATTGCAGTGCTGGCCTGTCCAACACCAGGAAATATAACCTTATCAGCATTCATTATTTCATCATGTCGGCTAGTAATAATTGAATTATAACCTAGGCGATCAAGTGCATTTTTTACCGAAGTAATATTGCCGGCATTATAGTCGATTATTGCAACCATTTTAAATTGTTGTTTAGAAAGTACCCTTCGTGCTAGGTATACCGCCATCTTCACCGCGTTTAACGGCCATTTTTAGAGCTCTTGCAAATGCCTTGAAGATAGACTCTATTTTGTGATGTTCATTGTCTCCATCTGCCTCAATATTGAGATTGCACTTAGCATTATCACTAAAAGATTTGAAGAAATGCATAAACATATCAGTAGGCATATCTCCTATAAATTCACGTTTAAAACTTACATTCCATACTAGCCAGGGGCGGCCTCCGAAATCTAATGCAACTTGAGCAAGAGATTCATCCATAGGCAGCAAGAAACCATAACGTTCAATACCTTTTTTCTTTCCCAAAACTCTCAGAAAGGCTTCTCCAAGAGTAATTCCTACATCCTCAATAGTGTGATGCTCATCAATGTGTAGATCACCTGCTACTTTGATGGTAAGATCTATATTACCATGTCGTGCAATCTGATCAAGCATGTGATCGAAGAATCCTAAACCAGTTGAGATGTCGCCTCTGCCATTACCATCTAAGTTCAGTTCAACCTCAATTTGAGTTTCTGAAGTATTTCTGATAACCTTAGCTCTACGTGGCTCGGACTTCAAAAAACGATAAATATCTCCCCAGCTGGTAGTAGTCAAGGTTGCTTTAGAATCTAAATTCATGCTTAATAATATAGACTTACAACCTAGGTTTTCAGCTAGTTGAACATCAGTTAATCTGTCTCCAATAACAAAAGATTCAGTTATATCATAATCACCTTTCAGATAATGTGTCAACATAGCTGTTCCTGGCTTACGAGTCGGCAAATTATCTTGAGGAAATGATTTATCTATTAATATCTCACTAAATATAACACCCTCATTCTGGAAGGCTTTTAATATCTTATTGTGAGCAGGAAGAAATGTTTCTTCAGGAAAAGATGAAGTTCCTAATCCATCCTGATTTGTGACCATCACCAATTCATACTCAAGCTCATTAGCAATACGCGAAAGATATTGAAAAACACCCGGATAAAACTCAAGCTTTTCAAGACTATCTATCTGTTCGTCTTCAGGTTCAATAATAAGTGTTCCGTCGCGATCTATAAAAAGTGCTTTTTTCATTGATTATTTATATCTTACTTGCTCTTAATAACTTTTATAGTTTTTAAGTGCATCAATTAATATTTTATTCTCATGTGGAGAACCAACTGTAATACGTATGCATCCAGGCACCACAGTGTCTCTATTTCTTACAATTACATTATTAGAAACCAAATATTTGTAAATTCCACCCGCATTGCTCATTTTCACTAAAAGGAAGTTAGCATTTGAAGGAAATATATGCTCAACAAATGCAAGTTGTGACAGTTCTTTTTCCAGTAATTTGCGTTGCTCTAGAATAACATCTACTCTTTCTTCAAACTTTTCAGGTTTTGTAAGAGCATTTAGAGCTTCTTGTTGGTTAAAGCCACTTACATTATAAGGAGGTTTGGTTTTATCCATTAAAGCAATTATTTCTTTGTTAGAGTAAGCAATACCAACACGAGCCTTTGCCAATGCCCATGCTTTACTAAATGTTTGCATCACAATAAGATTGGGATACTTGTAAATTGCATTTAAAAACCCCTGTGAGTCACTAAAATCGATATATGCTTCATCCACCACCACAATTCCATTAAACTGATCTAGTATCTTTTCAATATTCTTTAAATTATTTCCTGTGGGATTATTTGGAGAGCAAATAAAAATACATTTAGCAGATTTAGAAAGAATCAGTTCAGTGTCAAGCTCAAATTCATCATTAAGTGCTATATTTATGATATTCACGTTGTTGATGTTTGCCGATACCTCATACATACCATATGTGGGAGGACAAATAATAACACTATCCTTCGAAGGCTCACAAAATATTCGATACACCAAATCAATCACTTCATCACTGCCATTACCAATGAATATATTATCAACAGCAATATTATTTCTATTAGATAATTCCATCTTTAACTTTCTTTGATGCGGATCGGGATAACGATTTCTGCTACCAAAAGGATTTTCGTTTGCATCTAAAAAGATACCCTCTTTACCTGTAAACTCATCTCGAGCGCTTGAGTAGGGTGTCAACTCCCAAATATTAGGACGCACCATTGATTTCAAATCAAATTTAGTCATTTGTATCTATTGAATTTGTTTGCTGTAATTGCTTTCCTGTAACTGCACCAACTCGAAGGGTCATTGCATTTTTGTGTGCAAATAGCTGTTCTGCCTCAGCCATGGCTTCCACTGCTCCACCTATTGATAAAATACCCTGTTCATCGATCTGTTGAAATGTAATCTTCTTTACAAAACTGTCTAGAGATACACCACTGTAACTTTTTGCAAATCCACTTGTAGGAAGAGTGTGATTAGGTCCGCTAGCATAATCCCCTGCACTTTCACAGCTCCAGTTACCTAAAAAAACTGAGCCTGCACTTGTAACATCGCGACTCACTAATGTGGAGTTATCTATAGCAAGTATGAGGTGTTCAGGTGCATAGAAGTTGCTAAATTCTATACACTCATCAATCTCTTTAAAAAATATTGATTTACTATTTTTCAATGCCTGTTCAGCAATATCCTGACGGGGTAAAGCCGCTAGTTGTGTTTCAATTTCTTTGTTAACAGCCTTAATAACCTTTTTAGATGTAGATAAAAGTATAACCTGACTATCGGGACCATGCTCTGCTTGTGACAGTAAATCGGCAGCTACAAAACTTGGATTAGCTGTTTCATCTGCAATAACCAACACCTCGCTGGGACCTGCAGGCATATCTATTGCAACACCATAATATTGTGCAGATCGTTTTGCTGCCATAACATACTGATTTCCCGGGCCGAATATCTTATCTACTTTAGGAATCGAATCTGTTCCGAAAGTCATCGCTCCGATAGCCTGTATGCCTCCTAAAGCAAATATTTTTGTAATACCTGCATACTTGGCAGAATAAAGAATAGCAGGGTCGATATTACCCTCATTGTCGGGAGGTGTGCATAACACTATCTCTTTGCATCCGGCTATCTTAGCAGGAATTGCAAGCATTAGTACCGTTGAGAAGAGTGGGGCAGAACCACCGGGTATATAGATACCTACTCGTTCTATTGCACGAGACTCTCGCCAGCACATCACTCCGGAGCTAGTCTCTACTTTTATTATCTCTTCCTGTTGAGATCTGTGAAATGTTTCAATATTTTTGCCCGCAATTTCTATTGCTTGTTTCAATCTTTCTGAAACCAGTTCAGCAGATTTCTCAATTGTTTCTTCACTAACGATAAAAGAGCTTTGATTGGGGAAATCAAATGTTCGGCTGTAGTTAAGTACTGCCTTATCTCCTTTTCTATGTATATCATAAAATACTTTTTCAACCGTTTTCATAAGCTTTTGTTGCTTAATCATCGGTCTTGTAGCAAGTTTTTCCCATTTAGACCTCGAGGGATTAGATGTTGTTTTCATATATTGTTAGTTCATCAATTTTTTATTCTCAACTTAAAGAAATAATATCAACCAGTAAATAGTATTTACTTGACTCTAAAGTATCATTTTTTCAATAGGTATAACAAGAATACCTTCTGCACCCTTACGCTTCAGCTCATCTATAATTTCCCAGAAATCGTCGTCATTAATAACAGAGTGCACACTGCTCCAACCCTCATCGGCCAAAGGAAGTATACTTGGAGAGCGCATACCAGGTAATAATTTAATAATATCAGGAATAATTTCGTTGGGCGCATTTAACAAAACATATTTCTTGCCTTGTCCATTTTTATAGGCCTTTATCCGAAAGAGCAACTCATCAAGCAACAATTTCTTGTTTTCAGATAAATTCTTATTACTAATTAAAACAGCCTGACTTTTTACAACTGTTTCAACTTCTTTTAAGCCATTCATTATAAGTGTGCTGCCAGTACTTACGATGTCAAATATTGCATCTGCAAGTCCAATTCCTGTTGCAATCTCAACACTACCCCCCAATTCTTCAATCTCCACATCTATACCTTTTTGTGTGAAAAATTTACTTAAGATTTTTGGGTAACTAGTAGCAATTCTTCTTTTGTTAAAATAATTGAGTCCATCGTATTTCTCATCCTTAGGAATAGCAAGTGATAGGCGACAGCCACTAAACCCCAGCTCCTCAATAATGTTTACATTCTTATCTTTTTCCCACACCTCGTTTTGACCAAGGATGCCAATATCAGCAACTCCCTGTTCAACATACTGTGGAATATCATCATCACGTAAAAAAAGTATTTCCATTGGGAAGTTTTTGGCTTCTGTTTTTAATTTACGTGTGCCGTTTGATATTCGTATACCACATTCTGTAAGTAGGTCAATTGACTTTTCACTTAAACGTCCGCTCTTTTGAATTGCTATTTTTATCTTTTCCATTTTACTTCTTTTAGTATATATAAAACAAAAAACCCGACTGATTTGATTCAGACGGGTGTATAAATATTTACTACAGGATTGCACATATCTATCTCAACTCGCCTGACTGCAAGTATGAAAATGATGATGATGAAACCTGTTTACTTTCATTTTTACTATTTTTATATCGCAAAGATAATAGAATTATTTAAAACTACATCTAGAACGTCTGTTTTATTTTAAAATCACTGTTTATAAAAAACTCAAATGCGATGTTACTATTTAAAAACCGTTGAAGCTTACTAAAATTTATCTAAAATGAATAGAAAAAAAGAGCTGACTCTCTGAGCTTGACGTTTTTTTATGTAAGTTTGCATCCGATGAAAGAAAAACTACTTATATCTCTACTTACGTGGGCAGTCTGTATAGTATTTGCCTATCCTCAGGCTCATATTATTATGCCTGATTCATCACAAATATCAACCAACCCCGATTCATTATTCAGGCCACAAGCAGAGGTTGACCAAAGTTTACAACTTAATCATCTACTCCACGATCATGGTGCAGAAGCAGATTCTCTCAAAGTATTGGCACAAATGAGTACCTGGACTATTGACCAACGAACTAACGAAAGATTTTTTACAACACCTGATACTTTACTCTATAATTACCAACATACCACGCTCCCAGACGGACAATCGGTTGCTATGGGATTTCTTGCTCCGCTTGGCTCTCCTGCCTTTTCCAAAATATTCTTCGATCGTTCTGAATTCGATCATTTTGTATTTAATGATAGTTACTCTAACTATTTAAAAACAGTTGAGATGCAGCATTTCATAAATACACGAGTGCCATACTCCCGATTAGATTATCAAAGAAGTGGTAACAAGCAGATGAGAGAAGAGAGGTTTGGTGCAATGTTAACATCTAATTTTGGCGAAAGCCTGAATGTTGGATTCGATGTAGATCTGTTAAGTGCTAAAGGCTTTTATAGTTCACAGGCTGTTAAGCACAACAACTTCGCTCTTTTTGGTAATTATATTAGCGATAGGATTGAAGGACATGCATATATGAATATAGGCAAGATAAGTAATTTCGAAAATGGTGGAATTACAGATGAAACTTTTATAACCGATCCTGATGCTATACAGCAAAACTTCACTACCAGAGACATACCTGTGAAGTTCACAGATACTTGGAATACAGTTAAGAACAACAGATTTTTTCTTTCCGGAAGATATAATCTTGGTTATATTGATTTGCCAAGCGACTCACTTCATCAAGGACAAGGGGAATTCGTTCCAATAGCAAGTCTGGGTTTCTCAACACAATACACTCAGCAATATCGCAGATTCTTGTCACACGATACAGCTTTTGTAAATGTTAATGGTGTTCAAATGCAGAGGATAGACCAGTTTTATGCAAACAGATTTTATAACGAAGCAGTTGACGATAGCATTCATTTTAGTTCTTTTAAGAATACCGTTTCCCTAGGTCTTCGTGAAGGCTTTAAGGATTGGGTTAAATTTGGTCTTACTGCTTTTCTTGAGTATGATTTGAGAGATTACTCAATTCAAGACTTAGAAGATTTTACTTTTAAAAGTCACAAAGAGAGTGCTGTAACACTTGGTGGTGTATTAAGTAAACAACAAGGAGACAACCTATTGTTTAATGTTCGTGCCGATTTAGGAGTACTTGGCGTAAACCTTGGTGAGTTTAGGGCTATTGGTAATGTTGAAACAGGTTTTGATATTGCCGGAAGGCGCACTGCTCTCTCCGCAGAAGCATACATCAAGAACTTAAGACCCAAATATCTGCAAAATAATTATCACTCAAAATATTTCAGTTGGAATAACGATTTTGGAGATATCCGAAGAGTATATTTAGGTGGTAGATTGTTAGTACCGTTTACCAATACTGTTTTAAGTGCTGGTGTAGAGAATTTACAGAACTATATATATTATAATGAAGATCGAAATATTGCGCAAGAGAGCGATAATATTCAGGTTCTTACAGCACGTTTAGAGCAGAATATAAACTTGGGCGTTTTTCATTGGGATAATCAGGTCGTTTATCAAAAGTCGAGCAATCAAATGGCAATTCCACTTCCCGAGTTGAGCATATATTCTAATATGTATTTAAAAGCAAAAATTGTAGATGAGCTTACATTGCAATTTGGTGTAGATGCTCATTATCATACTAAATATTATGTACAGGGATACGAACCCGCTTTGTTGCAGTTTTACAACCAACGTGAAAGAGAAATAGGCGATTATCCTATATCAACAGTATATTTAAATATGCATTTAAAGCAGACTCGCTTTTTTGTAATGTTTTACAATGTTGCATCAAAAGTAATAAAGTCGCAAGAGTATTTCTCAATACCGGGATATCCGGTAAATCCATTTGGGTTGAAATTGGGTCTCTCTATCAATCTTCTTAATTGATTTAAATGATTTCAAAAAATCAACTTTATTTTTATATTATATTGCTGATTATAGTAGTGATAGCTATGATCATTCTGAGAAACTCAATTACAAGCAAGGCAGAATTCAAATATTTATACGATTACAACGAGATAGTTGAAAGAGGTGAAATGAATGTGGTAACAGATTATAACACAATTGGATATTTCGTCTCCGGCGATACGATTCAAGGCTTTCAACATGAGATGATAAATGCATTAATGAGAGAGTGGGGTATTCAAATAAACATATTTCTAGAAAATAACCTAGATGATAACCTAAATGGCCTAAATGAAGGTAAATATGATTTAGTTGCCAGAAATATACCTGTAAACAGTGAACTTAAAGGAAACTTTAATTTTACAGAACCCTTGATATTAAACAAGCTTGTATTAGTACAGCGTAAGACACAATATAACGATAGTGTAGAACCATTAAGACAACACCTCGAACTTGCAAAAAAAACGATTCACGTTGCCGATGGATCACCCTCAATATTCAGACTCAATAATCTTTCGAATGAGATAGGTGACACCATATATGTAATAGAAGATCAAACATATGAAGCAGAACAACTGGTAATGATGGTTGCTTCGGGTGAAATTGAATATACGGTATGTGACGAAAAAGTGGCTAAACGACTTTCTCAAGAACTCCCCGAAATAGATATAGCTACCGATATCAGTTTCACACAGATTGAGTCTTGGGTAGTGAGGATAGATTCTCCCGTACTACTTGATAGTTTAAATAGCTGGCTGTCTAGATATAAGGAGACACTAGAGTTTAAAAACCTAATAGCTAAATACTACTAAATGTAGTACAAAAAATGAGCGACTGCCCCAATCAGCTATCGCTCAAAAAATAATAATTAATCTAACACACGTATGCTCTTTATGGGGTTCGTCTTCCCCTGCGATTTACTTCACGAATGCTATCCTGTCTTTTTGTACGAAGCTCTTTCCATTCTTCAAGCTTCTCTTTTCCAATAATAGCTTCTAGCTGAGCATCATTCTCTGCAACTGCTTTAGCTCTCATTTCTTGCATCTCTTTTCTGCGAGCTTCTCTATCATTTTGCAACTCGCCTCTCTTTTCTCTGTTCTCAGCCACTTGTTTTGCTCTTACCTCATCATTTTTTACAAATAATGCTTCCACTTTTGCCTTTTCTTCGGCAGAAAGCTTTAATTCCTTTGCCATATACTCAGCCCTATCTTTGGCTGTCCAACTTCTTCTATCAACTCTGTTTTGGGCAGATACCGAGAAGCTCAATGTTAATAGGCCAATTATAGCCAAAATTGTAAACCTTTTCATAATTTGAATTTTTCTAAAGTGAATAAATAAAAATGTCTATTGGTAAGACGTCTAAATTTACACAATAGTTTAATCATAAAAAAATATATCTTATTGGTAATGTGCGTTTAATAACAAAATTACTTAGTCTTGAAAGATTAATTTTGCCTTTTAGTAGAAAAATATGATTCATTCATCGATAAAATATACTCTTTTGTATATTATGCTATTATTTATCTTAATTAACAGCTTTATCATAAAAAATAGTATCTTTGAATTGAAAAGATAGGGGAGTCATAAATTAAAAAACAGAAGTGGACGAAAAAAAGTATAAAGCAGATAATGGTCCAGCCAATATTTATTGGGGAGTATTTATATTAGTACTAATTGGCTTTGTAATATATGGATACATTAATTCTGAAAGAGTATGGACAAATATACTCTACATCGTTTCTGCTCTTATATTTTCTCTATCAACAACAATAAAAGAATATGTAATTACAGAACTCAATTTCCTGGAAGTTCGTTTCTTGATCAAATTATTTACCAAAAACAAGAGAATTGCAATTGGCGATATAGTAGGATTGAAGAAGCATAAAAAGAATCAGCTTCGAATAGATCTGGTAAGGGGTTTTGAAATACTGAGGGTCAAAGAGTCTGATATTGACGCAATTATCATCGAGTTGAGAAATCGAAATCCAAGAATAAAAATGCCAGAAGAAAATTAAATTAACTCCTCTCTTGGAAACCTCTCCTCAACTTTACTAAACAGATACGACGCTATTGCTCCTACTATAAATAGCACTAAGCAAAACAACAGCGAGGAACCAAAACCTAGCCCGGCAGCATCTAAACCTTCAGGAGTAAACGCAGGGAACACAACAGTTGGAAATATTGCTAGTGATGAACCTACAACCATACCCAGAATAAAGTGGTACATTCCTGAATAATATTTACGGAACATCCATGCAGCAACTTTAGCAAAAAGTATAACACAAATTATAAACCCAATAATAAGAGGTATAATTACTCCAAAGTCAAAATCCTTAATACCTATTGCCATCTTATCATATAAGCCAAAATAGATAAGGAAATTTGAGGGACTCATGCCTGGTACTATTAATCCTAGTCCCATCAGTAAGCCCGATCCAAGCCATATCAAGAAATTAGGAGTAACCTCTGTAAGTTGCTTGCCACCTACAACCATAAGTGTAAATATAGCTAAAGTAGATATTATCAGTATCCATAAATCAGATGATTTTCTACCCTTTTTTCCTGCTGTTTTATATAGTGATGGAAAAGTTCCAGCTACAAAACCTACAAATAGACATACAAACTGTGCAGCGTATTTACCAAATGCTTTCTCCACAACAACAGCAAACAGTACTATACCAATTGCAGCACCTATGGCAACAGGAATGAAAAAGAGTACATTCTTTAGAAAGTTTTCACGTAAGTTGGCAAGAAATTTAATTATTCTATCATATAAACCAAATATAACTGCCAGCACCCCTCCCGAAAGACCGGGTAATATAAATCCAATACCTACAAGCATCCCTTTTGTGAGACGAATAAACCAGTCAGCAACCGGATTTATATTTTTATGTTCCTTTATTTCTTCCACTTTTTGTATCGTTATGTCTAGTAATTAATTTTTATTCAGAACGGCAAAGATACAACTTTTATAAAAACCCCAGCAAAGCAAAAAATAAATTGTATGTCTTCAAGAAATAAACTAGTTTGATTATGACAAGTTCATACAGCAAAATACGATTCTAGTTCTTTGAGAGTATTTTCACTAGTTAGGATATCTTTTACTATCAATCCCTTCTCAAGCACCACTATACGGTCGCACACCTCTGTCACGTGATTCAGGTCGTGGCTAGAGATAAGCATAGTCATATTTCCAAGGGTCTTCAATTCGTTAAGCATCTTTTTTAGCCGTATCTGCGAGGTGGGATCTAGTGCAGTAAAAGGTTCATCGAGGATCAATATTTTCGGATGACTGATTAGAGCGGCGGCAATACCTGTTTTTTTCTGGTTACCCTTAGAGAGATCTCGTATTAGTTTACCCGAACCCAAAATCTCTCCGTTAAAGAAATCTTTCATCGATTCAAGAAAAGTGGATATATCCCCTTCCGATTTATTGTATAATTTGGCTGTAAAATCAAAATACTCTTCAGGAGTGAGGAAATCAATCAGAAAACTTTCGTCAAGAAACGATCCCACCTTCGATTTCCAATCATCCCTATGTGCCACTGTATTACCATCTACTTGCACTTCACCCGTCGTAGCCTCTATCAGATCGAGAATTAACCTAAAGAAGGTTGTCTTGCCGGCACCGTTATTTCCCACCAGACCGAAGCTTTCACCATGGCGTATATGTATCGAAGGGATGTTGAGAACAGTTACTCCTCCATATGTTTTTTTTAAATTAGCAGCAGTAATTATAGGAAAAGGCCTGTTGGTATATTTTTTTGAACTGTTTGAATAGTCTTGCATATTTTTGATTTTTAACTGTTACTCATTCTTTTTTGCGGAATCCTTTGCAGAGGGCATATTTTCTACGCAAGAACTGTTTTTCTATTACTCTCAGTAGCTGTTCACGAAAAAGTATACCTACTATGCCAAATAATGATATGATGATTAGAGCTATATTAATAGCAGAAAATAGCTCAAACACTTTAATTAAAGTAATGGGTATAACCAGTAGGGGAACCATGACTAGGAAGTTTTTATAACTCACCCCTTGCATATTCATTGATGAACCTTTAGAGAGTTCAAGTCGCTTTGTATTAAGTGTTGCCGCAAACAGATATACGTAAATATTGACTCCGGCATTA
>CAZSBA010000016.1:0-15748 GCA_964605035.1 uncultured Proteiniphilum sp.
CTCCGGGGTCACTTTGATTGTTAAGCACATACAGGAGTTCCCTATATGTGCTTTTTTCTTAGGGGTAAACATAGGGGTAAACATTTAGCTTCAATTAAAATAATATCATCAATTAATTACCTTCTAAATTTTACGAATATCTTGGTGGCTTTTGATTTTATATAAATGTATCCCATTTTTTCGAAAATGCTTATTGGTATATTGTTTATCCATCACATCATGATTTTATTCAAAGACACAATCTTTTTCGAAAATTGATTTATATCAATCCGAGAACTATTTTTTTTACTGAGCCATGGAATAAGTCATTACCTTTATCTCGTTTAGTTGTATATTATACTCAAATAGTTAATGAGAGATTAGTATAAATTCTAATTTACTTGTACTTCATGTTAGACTATAAAAAAGAGACTTGCTACTCAAAATATAGTATATTTGCAAAAGACATATAAGTTCAACATTTAATGCAAAGATTATATTTATTTTTTGTCTTAATAGTCATTCTTTCGATGAATAGCTCTTGCGAGAAGGCTAATGATAAAATGCTGTTTGATAAACTCAGATCGTGGGATAGCATGATTGACAGTATTCCATACGCTGTATCAGACAGTTTACAACTTATGGATTATTATGATTTGAGTCGTTCAAATAGGGCATATTATAATTTGTTGAAAGTTATCTCTGATGATAAGACATACGTTAATTTTTCAAACGATTCTACAATTAATAGTGTAGCAATTTACTACAAAGGACACGATCCGCAGAATAGTAACTATATACGTGCACTTGCATATCAAGGTATTGTTCGTACTCGCATGGGTGTAAAAGACAGTACCGTATATGAACCACTTAGGGAGGCAGATAGGTTGTTAAAGTCTATGCCGGAATCCGATCCATCACTAGGTTATTTGATAAATTACTTCCTGGGTAATGTTCACTATAATAATAGAAATTACTCTAGTGCATCTCAATATTTTCAAACAGCTCTTAATTATGCCAACGAGGAGGATGATTCTACTCATGTTTTCGATACATATTTGGCTTTTTTCTGGAATGAGATGCAGCACAAAAATTTAGATAAGAGTAAACTTTACCTTGACTCCTTGTCTTCTTTTTATAATTATCTACCGGAAAAAGATTATTACATTTTAAATACACAGTCGATATATTATGAAGCAATAGGAGAACCCGAGCAGGCATTGGAAAGAGAGAAAGAGCAATTGAAAATATTTCACAGACAAAAAGAAGTTATTGATATATCACGATTGTATTTTAATATATCTGATAGATATTCAGGATTAGGGCAGCTTGATAGTGCTATGTTTTATGCTCAGACTTCGATTGATATGATAGAGGATAGTAATTATAGGCTGAATCATCTTTATTATCAAAATGTAGCTGATATTGCAGAAAAGCAAGGGAATTATTTAGTTGCAAATAATTACAGAAAACAAGCAGCAGAGTTATATAAAAATTCTGTTCAAGACAGACTTGATACACAGATTACTGAGATTGAAAAGAAATATGATCTTACAGAGTCTGAAAATAGGGTATTACTAGCCCATCAACAGAGTATGAAAATAATAATAGCTGCCTTAACACTGATTATTATTCTCATAGTAATCTTGACGAATGTTTACAGAGTTCGTAGGAATACTAAAATGGAGCTACTAGTTGCAGAGAACAGATTACATCAACAAGAATTGCAGGCGGAAATAATGGAAGAGGAAGCAGATAAGCGTAAATGGCTACTGCAGTTGTATAGTAATATCTCAGACAGACTCACTTTTCTTCAAGATGAGTTTGAAAAGCTTACACAACGTTATGTGTCGAGTCAGCCTAAAGTTTACAAAGATATGCAGGAGATTCTGAAAAACGCCGATACTGACCTGCGTGATATAAACAAGACTCTTACTCCCGATGCAAATACTTTCTATTTGTACACTAAGCTTAATGATGATAACGGCATCCTAAATGATAAAGAAAAATTAATGCTTATGTTATTATCATGCGATGCCGATAACAGAGAATTGGCAACTTTTATGAATACCACAATTGAAAGTATTCGTGTCAGAAAATCGCAATTAAAGAAGAAAATGTGTGAAAATAACATGGATGTATCAGTTTTTGGAGATTAATTAGCGTTAAAAAGGACAATGTTAAAGATCAGAAAAACAGGAGTATAAGTGCTATTGTACCGTTAAATTATTAATAAGGTATTGTTTTTTATGTCATTAGTGGGTTACTTTGTGTCTGTATTCTCTAACAAGCTAAATTTATGTGAAGTATGAAAAAGGTAGGATTAATTACATTATTATTTGTTGTGTGCAGTGCACTTGTTATACCAGCAAATCTAAACAACAACAATAAAGTTCAGGATGACTGGGAAGATAAAATTGAACTAGGAAGACAGGGAGGAACTACAAGAATTGCAAGTCAAAGAACATTTAGCATGCAATCAGTGGCCATTGAACCCATAGTTGATGCGTATTCATCTAAAAATGTACTTCAAATATCAGTTCAAAACTACAGAGGACCCGTCTGGGTTGAGATTTATGGTGAAAAGGGTGCAAAACATTCAACCTTTGAAATTTATGATATGGGCTTTGAAGTCGTAAGCCTGTCTGGTTTAGGTGCTGGCGAATATAATGTTCGTATTACTATTGGATCAGATATATTTACTGGAAAATTTAAAAAAGGTAAGTATGGAAACAAATAATATAAATATGGATAATAAGGATAATAAGGATAATAAGGATAATATTCGGAAATACCTCCTTACAGATGTGAAGTCTTGTACATTTACATTTTCTGATGGAATGACAAGTAAAGTAAAGTCTTCATCAGATCATGAGATGGTACTTGTGAAGCTCATTCCTCACTCTACAAAGTCAAAAACATTTGAGGATAAGGTGCTTAAAAACTATATGGCAACTAAAAACGTAACTGAGTTGGCTGCACTTTGCAAATATGACTGTGTTAGAACATTCACACGTCACTTTAAGAAAAGTTTTGGTCAGACTCCTTATCAGTGGATGCTAGATAGGAAAATGGAAGAAATACAATCCTTAGTACTTAATTCTGATATAAGTATAACAGATATAGCTAAGATGTATGACTTTAAGAGTGTATCGCATCTAGTAAATTTATATACAAAGCGTTTTGGTAATTCTCCGCATAAGAGTAGATTATTAGATGCTATTTGATCTTTACCTTGACTTATAATAGAAGCACAATCTTCATTAAATCATATAGTAATATCTTATAAATGCAACAACGTCTCCTTTTGGGAGACGTTGTTTTTTTAAGATATGTTATTTGTTTAAATCCACCTCATATAGGCAAAGTCCATTCTGTGTGGAAGATCTGTATTCTTAGGATATACTCTCAGTCCATATTGGTGAGTTCCAGGATCGTTTAAACGTTTACTTGTTTCAAAATATTGTAGAGTGCCTTCTGTTTTTACAAGATCAAATTCGTATGATTCTACAAACTGTGGGGTTGTATTCATATTGTCATGATCAACAACAACACACTCAACTGCCAAATCGCATGTTAAATCTTTTCTATCAATAACAACAGTAGCATAAACATTGTTATTCCCATTGCTTATATTGATGTCATGATTAGAATTGAAATCTAATTTAATAACTTCAAATGAGTTCCAATTTGCAGCAGTTAATTCCTTCCATTCTACAATTTCCTTCGCTTTTGTATAATCATTTGCATGCAATAATTTTGAGCGCTTAGCTAGTTTATTATAGAAGCGATCAAAATAGTCGTCCATCATTCTCTTGGTAGTACACATTGGTGCAATAACAGCCATCGATTTTTTGATATATTGAATCCACTCATGAGAGTAGCCATTACTATTTCGAGCATAGTACAGAGGTATTATTTCATTTTCCAGCATAGAATATATGGTAGTAGCATCAAGTTCATCTTGATACTCTTGGTTGTCGTATGTTCTCTTGTCAGTTAACGCCCATCCGGCGCCTTCTTCATACCCTTCGTACCACCAGCCATCTAATACTGAGAAGTTTAATACACCATTCATTTCAGCTTTCTCTCCTGATGTGCCAGAAGCTTCTTGTGCACGTGTTGGAGTGTTTAACCAAATATCTACTCCAGAGACTAAACGTTTAGCAAGACGCATATCGTAATTCTCAAGAAAAATAATTTTTCCAAGGAACTCGGGACGACGAGAAATTTCTACAATCTGTTTAATAAGTCCTTGTCCTCCACCGTCAGCAGGGTGCGCTTTCCCGGCAAATATAAACTGAACAGGGTATTTTGGATTATTTACAATCTTTGATAATCGGTCTAGGTCGGCAAATAGAAGATGTGCACGTTTGTAAGTAGCAAATCTTCTTGAAAAACCTATTAATAGAGCGTTAGGGTTTACCTCCTCAAGCATATTCATTATTCTCGAAGGATCAGCTTGATTTTTAAGCCAACCCTCTTTAAACTCAACATGAATATAGTCTACAAGTTTTTGTTTAAGATGAGAGCGAAGTGCCCATAATTCATCGTCGCTCACATTGTAGATATTGTTCCATAGATCGGGATTGGATTGATCATTAAAGAAGTTTTCACCGAAATGCTTTTCATACAAATCTTTTACAGATGATGTTGCCCATGTGGGAAGGTGAATTCCATTTGTTACATAACTAACATGTAGCTCTTCAGCAAAATAACCTTTCCATACCGGTTGAAACATTTTTTGTGAAACTGTACCATGTAACTTGCTTACACCGTTAGCCTCTTGTGCTGTATTTAATGCAAATACACTCATTGAGAACTTCTCGTTTGTACTTGGATTTGCACGCCCCATATCCATAAACTGTTGCCACGGTAAGCCTAGTTTCTCAACAATGGGAGTCAGATATTTTGTCATTAGCGTTTCATCAAAATAGTCATGACCTGCGGGAACAGGTGTGTGAACAGTGTAAAGTGATGATGAACGCACTAACTCAAGCGCTACATTAAATGACAGTTTTTCTTCATTTACATAATCTAGCAGACGTTGTACATTAATAAATGCAGCATGTCCCTCATTCATATGATAGACATCTTTTTTAATACCTAGTTTTTTAAGCAATAGTATCCCCCCGATACCAAGCATATACTCTTGCTTCATCCTGTTTTCCCAGTCACCTCCATATAATTGGTGCGTAATGGAGCGGTCATACTCACTATTCTGTTCAATATCGGTATCCATCAAATAAAGATTGATGCGACCAACAGCTACTTTCCATATATTTGAGTAAATAGACCTGTCGTGAAATGGAACCTCAAGAATCATTGGGGAGCCATCGTCATTCTTTACTTGTGTTATCGGAAGGTTGCCAAAGTTTTGAGCTTCATAATTAGCTATCTGCTGACCGTCGACAGCAAGAGATTGAGTGAAGTATCCATAGCGGTAAAGAAAACCTACCGCAGTCATATCTACCCTGCTATCACTAGCTTCTTTTAGGTAGTCGCCCGCTAACACACCAAGACCACCGGAGTATATCTTTAAAACGTGCGATAATCCATATTCCATACTAAAGTATGCAATACTTGGACGATCTTTGTCGTAAGGTTCACTCATGTAGTTTTTGAACTTTTCGTATACATTTTGTATACGAGTCATCAGTTCAGGGTCTTTTATTATATTATCTCTTACGTCTGATTTGAGATTTTGTAACATTACTACAGGGTTCTTTTCACCCTGCTCCCATTCATCTGGATCTAATTTCTCTAAAATTGCTTTAACCTCTTCGTTCCATACCCACCAAAGATTATGTGAAATTTCTTCTAGTGGTTGAAGTTCGGTCGGTAGTACAGCGTGTACGTTTATATCTCTCCAAACTGGGTTATTTGAATAACTCGATTTAATTATCATTACTATTGGTTTAAATTATGTTTATTTTGATTGTAGTAGATAACTCTCTAAACAATAAAACAATAAACGCGACAAATATAACGTTTTAATCTGACTTAAGTTTATGGGGTTTAGATAATCTAACAAATGAGTTATGCAAAGCTTTGCCATATGCTTCTCTATAATTCTTTATGAAATGTGCCCAATCTGCCTTGTCAGACAACTCTGCTGCCTTTTCTTTTAACATTGCTACCTGTTCGGCGCTTTTTAATGAGAAGTCGAATATTAATGATGCCAACTCTTCTACAACCTCATTGTAATTATTATCATTTCTATATACAACTTCTATTCCATCATCCAACCCCGACTTGTAATCCCCTTCTTTGCGTGCCCATGCACCAAAGCCCGAAAGTGAAGTGGTAATGGTAGGAATAGCGAAAGCAACACTTTCATGAGGAGTATAACCCCATGGCTCGTAATATGATGGAAAAACAGACATATCGAGTCCAATCAAAAGATCATAATAGTCCATATTGAATATGCCATCATCTCCATTTAGATAAGAAGGAACAAATATAATCTTTACCCTATCTTTTGGTTGATTTTGAATTCCAGAATGCCTTATATGATTTACTACTCTGTCATGCTCAGGTTCAACTAAATGATGTGTTACAAACGGATATGCTTCAGCATAATTGTTATCTTGTATTGCTTCATTATCGATAGCGTTGTTGATTGAAAGCTGTTGCTGTAAATCTTTCCTTGGACCATTAATCCAAGCGGGAACCATAATAAAGGCTATTACATCTCTTGTAAGCTCAGTTAGTGTCTGAAGGCGCTTCATTGAATCTATAAAAACATCAATTCCTTTGTTCTTATACTCGTATCTTCCACTAATACCTACTATCAATGCATCGCTTTGTATTGAGTGACCTATTGTCTTCTCAGCAATATTTAATAATGCTTTTCGTGCTTTATTATGAGCTCGTTTATATTTTAATCCTTTAGGTATAAAATCTTTTTCAAATCCATTTGGTGTTACTACCTCAGGGCGTTTTTGAAGCAGTTGAGCACTTTCGTCAGCTGTAATATCGCTCACTGTAGTAAAGCAATCTACGTTTTTTGCCACAACCTTTTCTATAGAGTGTTTAGCAGAAACATTTAATTGACGTGCCATTTGATCTCCATTATATTCATGCAGATTGCTGTATAGAGGTAAATTATTTCCAGCAATTGACCGTCCAACAGTGGTTGCATGTGTGGTAAACATTGTTGCAATCTTAGGCACATATTTCTTTATGTAAAGTGCTCCGGCCCCCATCATCCATTCGTTGTAATGGGCTATTACATTGTATGATTCTAAATGATTATAACGATAAAAACTCTCAATTAGTAATCCTGTTGCATATGCAAACATTGTAGATTCATGATAATCGCCGTAAGAGTCCATAGAATCTACTTCAAAATCCTGCCACATCTTGGCATATAATTCATTCTGACGATCCATGAATTGCTCAAACTTAATCAGAAACACTATTGGTTCTCCAGGTATGTCCCATCTTCCTGCTCTAATTTGCAACTGTTTAGTTTGATAAGCATAATCAATCCAGTCTGAATATAAATCCTTATCCTCTTTAAACCAGGGGCTTTCCTTTTCTACCCATATGTCAGGCCCTACAAAGAACATCTGATCCTTATGTATTTTCTGTAATGAATTAGCTCGTGTAGATAGTACGGTGTAAATTCCACCAACTTTATTGCAAACCTCCCAACTACTTTCAAATATATAATCGGGTGTGAATTTTGCTTCTATTTGCATAATAATATATTTCTAATGACAATGGAACAAAGATAATAAAAAAATAGGCTAACTTTGTATATTCAAATAAATGGTTAAAGTAATAGAGATTAAAGAATTTCAAGAGAGGGTTGATAAAAACCCCGATATATCAGCAGTAGGCTCCTTACTAAAAAAAGTAGATGTTTTATCAGTAAAGGGTTTGCATGGTTCTTCACGTTCAATACTGGCAACATCACTATTAAAAAAGAGTCCACAAACCTATCTGTATATTTTAAATGATGCCGAATCAGCGGGTTATTTTTATCATGATATAACCCAGATTATTGGAACTCAAGATGTACTATTTTTTCCTTCCGCATACAAAAGAGCAGCAAAATATGGTCAGTTAGATGCAGCAAATGAGGTTTTAAGGACCACCGTATTAAGTCGTCTTCAAGAAAAGAATAGTTCACTTATAATTGTTAGTTACCCCGATGCATTGGCAGAAAAGACAGTATCGAGCGAACATCTAAAAGAACACACATTAACAGTTTCTGTGGGTGAACAATTAGATTCTTCATTTGTAAGTGAGGTGCTCGATAACTATGGGTTTCAGTATGTAGATTATGTCTACGAACCTGGTCAATACGCACAACGTGGTAGTATTCTCGACCTATTTTCATATTCTGCCGAATTCCCTTATCGTATAGATTTCTTTGGAGATGAAGTTGAGTCAATTCGAAACTTCGATATGGAGACACAACTCTCAATAGAGAAGTTTAATGATATTAGAATTGTACCTGAGCTAGCTAAAACCAGTTCAAGAAATTCATCCCTCTTCTCTTCTCTACCAGTCAATTCAATTGTTGGAGTAGAAGATATGCGATGGGTGCTGAGCCGTATTGAGTCTTTAAATGAAGATGAACTCCATATAGATATTAACCGAGAACATGTAGAGTTTACAAAGGCAGATTTATTGTCTAGAGAAGAATTTGTAGTAGCCTTGAGCAAATTTACTCAGCTTCGTTTTGATACTAAGTTTCAGGATACACCCGATGCAGCGGTCAATTTTAAGACTTCACCACAACCACTTTATCATAAAAATTTTGATCTGCTATCTGACTCCCTTCATCAATTTATCGACGAAGGTTACACTATTTATATTCTTAGCGATAGTGAAAAGCAACAGAAACGACTGTTTCACATCTTTGAAGATAGAAACGATCCTATCCCTTTTATACCTGTTAATAAGACATTACATGAAGGGTTTTCTGACGCAGCATTAAAAATATGCTGTTTCACCGATCATCAGATTTTTGACAGGTTTCACAAGTACAGCCTCAAGTCTGATAGAGCACGTTCTGGTAAGGTAGCACTTACGCTTAAGGAGATAAATCAGCTCCAGACAGGAGATTACGTGGTGCATATGGATCATGGAATTGGGAAGTTTGCAGGGCTTGTCAGATTGCCTATTGGAGAAAAAGTTCAGGAAGTAATTAAACTTACTTATCATAACAATGATTCAGTATTTGTATCTATTCACGCTCTACACAAAGTTTCTAAGTACAAAGGCAAAGAAGGAGAGTCGCCAAAGTTAAACAAGTTAGGATCTGGTGCCTGGGAGCGCGTAAAAGCAAAAACCAAATCTAAGATAAAAGATATTGCTCGCGATCTTATCAAACTCTATGCTGAGAGGCAGCAAGAGAAAGGATTTGCATATACAAACGACACCTATCTTCAAACTGAGTTAGAGGCTTCTTTCATGTACGAGGATACACCAGATCAGGTAAAGGCTACACGCGATATTAAATCTGATATGCAGAGTGAACAGCCAATGGACAGACTTGTTTGTGGTGACGTAGGCTTTGGAAAAACAGAAATAGCAGTAAGGGCTGCATTTAAAGCAGCCACCGATGGAAAGCAAACAGCTGTACTAGTACCTACTACAGTGTTGGCTACACAACATTATCATACATTTAGTGGAAGACTTGATAACTTTCCGGTAAGAGTTGATTATTTAAGTAGAGTAAGATCTTCAAAAGAGCAAAAAAAGATACTCGAAGATTTACAAGAAGGTAAAATAGATATTCTTATTGGCACACATCGTTTAGTAAGCAAAGATGTAAAGTTTAAAGATTTGGGATTACTTATAATAGATGAAGAACAAAAGTTTGGTGTATCTACAAAAGAAAAATTGAAGCAGATGAAGATAAATGTTGATACACTAACTATGACCGCAACACCTATTCCACGCACCTTACAGTTCTCGCTTATGGGTTCTCGCGATTTGTCTATTATAAACACCCCTCCTCCTAACCGTTATCCAATACAGACCGAAGTTAATACCTTTGATATGGAAATAATTCGTGATGCTATAAATTTTGAATTAAGCAGAAACGGGCAGGTTTTTATAGTCAATAATAGAATTCAGAATATTTACGAGTTGGAGGCGCTGTTGTTGAGAGAAATACCTGGTATTAAGATTGCAGTTGGGCACGGGCAGATGGATGCAAAGAAATTAGAAGGTGTGATAACCGATTTTATGAATCATGAGCAAGACGTACTTATTGCAACAACAATAATTGAGTCGGGGATAGATATGCCTAATGTTAATACTATTATAGTAATTGACGCTCAGAATTTTGGTTTAAGCGATTTACATCAGTTGCGTGGAAGGGTGGGTAGAAGTAACAGAAAAGCTTTTTGTTATCTATTGGCCCCACCTCTTTATACACTTAGCACCGATTCAAGAAGGAGACTGCAGGCAATAGAAAATTTTGCTGAGCTAGGTAGTGGACTTAATATTGCGATGCAAGATTTAGATATACGTGGAGCTGGTAATTTATTAGGAGCAGAGCAGAGCGGATTTATTGCAGATTTGGGATACGAAACATACAGAAAGATTCTTACAGAAGCCGTGCAGGAGCTAAGGAAGGATGAGTTTTCAGATCTATATAAAGATGATATGGCATCAAAAAGCGAATCTGATGATTTTGTAGATGAAGTTCATGTAGAGAGCGACCTGGAACTTATGTTTCCGGTAATGTATATACCAAACGATGCAGAAAGGGTGGCCATTTATCGCGAACTTGATGAAATGGAGACTGAAACTGAAATCATAGATTTCACTAAACGTATAGAAGATCGTTTTGGTAAGATTCCCCATCAAGGTAAAGAGTTGATAAGAATTGTAAGATTGAGGCGATTAGCAAAACCTCTTGGAATTGAAAAAGTAGTGCTTAAAAACGGACAAATGTCGCTAAATCTTATCTCAGATACAGAATCCCCCTATTATATGTCTCCTGCATTTGATAGATTATTAAATTATGCACAATCTAATCCACGTAATTGCAAACTACGAGAAGTAGGTAAAAAACGTTCACTTTTAATCAAAAATGTAGATACCGTAGAAACCGCAGTTGGACTGCTCCAGTTGATTTAATTAGTATGTTGTAATACAGTGTTTTATGAGTGGTTGTAAGTCATTTATTATATAACGTAATCGTAGGGACTGTTGAAATCTTTAGCTGTACGAATCTTTACATCTACTGAGTTGTATACCCTAGAGTATGGTATAACACTCTTTGTGAGCCAAGCTCCACCTCCAATTGTGGAGTCGTGTCCAACAACTGTTTTTCCTCCCAGTATGGTAGCATTAGCGTAAATAACAACGTTGTCCTCAACAGTTGGATGTCTCTTTACTTCAGATAGTTTCTTCTCTACATAAAGTGCACCCAAGGTTACTCCCTGATAAATCTTAACATTATCACCAATTTCACATGTTTCTCCAATAACAATTCCTGTTCCATGGTCCATGAAAAGGTTTTTACCTATTTTGGCAGCAGGGTGAATATCAATACCTACCTTTGAGTGGGCATACTCCGAAAAATATCTTGCAATGAGTGGCTTACCCAGTTTATGCAGAAGATGAGCAAGTCTATGAATGCTTAATGCAAAAAAACCAGGGTAGGTGAGTATTACCTCTTCAATTGATTTAGCTGCAGGATCAGAAGCTACGTAGCAGTGTGCATCTTTAAACAACCTATGTCGTATTTTAGGTAAATTCTCCATAAAACTTTCTACAACTCTGTTTGCTGTAATTTCATTAGTTCTTTTGGTAATATTTTTGTGCAGTTTTTCTAGAGCTTCAAACAGCTCCTTGCTCACATCAGTGGGACCATCACACTCACAAACCGGAAACATTGAAGTGTAAATAGCTTCCACAGCTTCTTCTAGTTCACACTTATTAATTGGTATATCAACCGGTTCGGGGTTAAACTTATTTATAAGCTCAATTGTTCTTTCAGTCATATTGCTTGTTCTTTTAAATCAAAAGTACAAATTATTTTACACTTCTAATTCTCTCTATGAGTTCATTCCCCAATTTCTTCTTTTCTTCGATGTGTTTAAGTGTGGTTTTAACAAATTGATTATTGTCGAATGCTCCCCTTACGTACTCAAAATCCATTGCTCTGTCTTTTATGTTACCATCGGCACCAAAGCCTGTTTTGAAAGATAAAGAGAACTCTTTTTTTGCATCTTGATAAATTAGTTCATCAAGACCTATAACCGATTCTTTCCATTTTTCTACTATGTTGATAATGTCAGTTGCGGTAATTTCGTCAGCCTTTAAATGGTAAAACGATTGTATCTTATCCCATGCCCATGTCCATTCATTATCATAATAATCTTTATGTAGTTTATTGAAAACACTATTTATTTCTTTTAGCGTAGTTATTGTGCCTGATTCAATCTCTACTAGTAAATTATCGATTTCCGATTTAGGAGCTATTAGTCCCGAAAGATCTACCCACTCTCCTAATCCAGGGACACCCTCAACTTTTAGTCTATTCCTGATTTCTTCGTTACTTTTGAAATTTGTATTTTCGAGTCTTTTAATTATTGAATTACCTAGAAACTTATGAATAATAATATCATATAAATTCAAACCTCTTTTTAGAGAATGGTTTGTAATTATACAACTCTGAAATGTATAGATTTCAGAAGTTTCACCAGCAGTAGCCTGTAGATTTTTAAGAATATCTATACCAGCAAATACTTTTTGTATTGTATAAGGACTAAGTAGGTTAAAGTTTATACAATCTAATCTATTTGGGTCTTTTCTCATATCCCTCTCAGGCCATTTTTTTGCATCTCTTATTGTGCCAACACTACGAAGGTTTACACCCGGAGCAATATATGTGCTGTTGTCTTTCTCAATAAGATACGAGAAAGGGAGATTTGAGGTGTCGGCATGCTGTGAGTGTCGTCCAAGTATAAGTGAAAAAGCCCCCACTTTGGCTGGCCACAGAATGTATGAGTTACTTGTAGTTTTTGCTCCTCTTTCAATAATTCCTTGATGAATTGGGCCAAGCTTATACATATGATTGCTCTGGTTTGACCCCGATCCTGCATTCATAAAAGAAAACATACCCGCAATGAGAAGTGTTGATTTATGATGAGTTACGGTGTAGGGCCCAGCAAATAGTGCACATGCCTCACCATTTTCACCATGACAATTGCTGAAAAACAGTGAGTCTGAGGCAGAATATCCATGATCAATATAACATGCTTGACCAATGAAGCAACGGGTTATAAAAGAACCTCCTCCTACTGTGGATCCTGAAGAAATAATAAAGTCCTTAGCTATTACATTGCGACCTATGAATACTGGAGCATATTTGTTACTATTTATACTTCCATTCTTAAGTTTCATTGCTCCTGTGATATTACAGTAAGACCCTATACGTACATTTTTTATATATCCTACATTAAGTATCATACAGTTGTTGCCAATTTCACCTCTGTCAGATGCATGTTTATTGCAATAGAAAAGAGTGATGTCTTTCATCTTTTCAATCAGTTTTGGTCTATGGCGGTATAATGAATATATATATGCAAAATGTGCAGTAAGCTTGTCATTTATAAGTACCTCACGTCCTCCAGTTTCATTTAAAACATTAACTTCCACGCCGTTGCCAAACGATGTTTTACCCTCCACTAATATTACATCTACATTCTGTATAAAACAATTATCCCCAATCTTATAATTTGCTATATAGTTCTGAATGTTTTCTATTACTACATTATCGCCAATAGTACAGTTGTGAATCACTGCATTAGAAATTGATGAATGTTTTGATAAACCACCGGCAAGTGTAAATTCTTTTTGGAATACTCCAAGCTCTATTATCCCTGAGAACTGTGTATTTCTTATATAATGAGGGTCGAAGCCCTCTTTTACTGAAACTAATTGCCAATCATTGCAAATACATCCATTTGCAACAAGGATATCGATTTCTGCTTTTGTTAAACTTCTGTACTTTTGCATTTCGGTATAATTATCTTTTAATAAAAAAACGAGATTGCTTAATTGCAACCTCGTTTTTAAATAATTTTATTTATTTCTCTTTTAATGCTTCGTAAATAAGTTTTTCTAATTCTTCATACAACTCAGGGTTGTCTTTTACAGCTAGCTTTGCAGCATCCCTTCCCTGACCTAATTTAGTGTCTTTATAACTATACCACGAACCGCTCTTCTTTATTATTCCAAGGTCGGAGCCCATATCAATTATTTCTCCAGTTCGAGATATGCCTTCGCCATACATAATATCAAACTCAGCTTTACGGAATGGTGGCGCAACTTTATTTTTAACCACCCTAACACGAGTAGGCCTACCTATTTGAGTTTCTCCATCTTTAATTGGAGTTCCGTTACCTCTGATATCAAGTCGTACGGATGAATAAAACTTAAGTGCATTACCTCCAGTTGTAGTTTCGGGGTTACCAAACATCACCCCAATTTTTTCACGAAGCTGATTGATGAATATACATGTTGTATTGGTTTTATTGATAGTTGAAGTTAGCTTTCTAAGCGCTTGAGACATCAATCTTGCTTGCAGACCAACATTTGAATCACCCATTTCTCCCTCGAGTTCTTTTTTGGGAGTAAGAGCTGCTACTGAGTCGATTACAACAATATCAACTGCTGCCGAACGAATAAGTTGTTCAGCAATCTCTAGTGCTTCTTCTCCACTGCTTGGTTGTGATATTAGCAACTCATCGGTATTAACTCCTAGCTTTTCAGCATAAAAGCGATCAAATGCGTTTTCAGCATCAATAAACGCTGCTACACCTCCTACTTTCTGTGCTTCAGCTATTGCATGAATTGCCAAAGTGGTTTTACCTGACGATTCAGGACCGTATATTTCAATAACACGACCTCGGGGGTAGCCGCCTACACCTAATGCCAAATTAAGCCCTATTGAGCCAGATGAGATTACTGGTATATCTTCCACTTTCTCATCGCCCATTTTCATAATAGATCCCTTGCCATAGGTCTTTTCAATTTTGTCCATAGCAGCACGAAGTGCTTTCAATTTCTCACTGCTCTTTTCGTTAGCTTTGTTTTCTTTTGCGTTTTGTTTTTCTTCAGCCATTTTTACAATCCCCCTTTATATAATTTATTTGAAAAAAATTACTTTCAAAGATATGAAAAAAAATTATATCAATTGGTAGATTCCACCTGGAAGTGCTTCAATAATATTCTTCATTTCTAATTCTAGTAATGTCATAAAAAGTTTCGTTACAGAAATATTTAGTTCAATAGAAAGTGCATTTACATGCATTGTATTATTTTGTTGTAGTGCATTTACTATCTTCTCCTCTTCATCGTTCAATACCGGAAAAAGCTCTTTTTGCTTGGGCTTCTTAACCTCGGTAGTATCATCTTCCCAACCCATCGACGAAATAAAATGGTTGGTGTTCTCTAGTAATACAGCTTTATTATCCGATATTAGTTTGTTGCAACCCGAAGACATTTTATCTTTAATACGACCTGGTATGGCAAAAACATCTCTATAGTATGAGTTTGCGATATCGGCAGTAATTAGAGATCCACCTTTTAATGGAGATTCAACCACAATTACAGCATCAGACATCCCTGCCACAATACGATTGCGTCTTACAAAATTATGTTTATCAGGATTAGTGTTACTTTTAAATTCAGTTAATAAAGCCCCATTTTCCATCATCTCAATAGCTGTTTGTCTATGTAGATGAGGATAAATTCTGTCCAATCCATGTGCTAATACTGCAACAGT
>CAZSBA010000016.1:15848-25979 GCA_964605035.1 uncultured Proteiniphilum sp.
AGCAACATCTCCTTTGAATATTGACTCCTCATCTCCCATTATCTCCATTAAATTACGAGCGTGTGTTACTCCTACACCTTTAATACAGGTGAGAGCAATCTGGTATAACGATTTATTAGACAATTTATTAAGATTTTAATATAGATTCATGAAACACGGTCCATGAAATAAAAGTAAAAAAGTAACACGAAGATGTGGTCAGATATAATCTGCAAATGCTTCATTAAAAATAACAGGCTCTGATAATTTACCATTTACCAGATTAACAACTTCAATTTTGGCTTTTGCGCAAAGTGCATTGTCTTCTATTCTGATTATTTCTTGATGAAAAACATATTTCACACTCACTTTCTCGATTTTTGATATTGTACATTTAAATTTATCCATACCTAATAATGGTATTTTATATCTTATTTGTACACTTGCAACAACTGCGTCAACACCCTGAAGATGAAGTTCATGAAAATTGAGACCCACTTTCTCAAGAAACTCATGACGTGCAACTTCAAAATAGTGCTGATAATTGGCATTATTAACATGCCCCTGTGTGTCGCACTCATAGTCACGTACTTTTAATTCATGTGTAAAAATAGGCTGTATTATATTTTTCATTTCTATCTTGTTCCAGAATTCCCTCTATTTAATTAATTAATCAAAGCTCAATTATACAAAAGTACACTTTTTATTGTAATTTCATAAATGTGAAGCTATGACTAGTAAATAGCAACCTAATTGAGTTAATGTTAAAATGTATTATTATAATACTATATACATAATAGTATATAGTAAGATAGATGTTTTTTGGATCTTGATAATATGTTAGGCAGAAAACTCCCAAATTAACAAACAATAACACAAAAGATGTCGGTATTATTTTTTTATCAGTTATATAACTGTACTTTTGAAACTATAAACCTTTAAATATCTGAAAATTATGCAAATAGATCTTTACCTTAAAAAATGTTAGTGTGCGTCACCCTTATATCTATTGTTCTAGGGGGGTGTTCTAAGATTGAAGAGAATGTTGATTTAGAGGAATTAGCAAAAAAAGAGATGGCAACCCCTTTACTTACAAGTGAAGAATTGATTGCTCTAAAGTTAATGAATGAAACTCCTTAGATATTTACCTGGAACCACGCCTTCGAATCCTTTTAACCCATCAGAATGGATTGTGGTTAATGAAGAAAACAGATTTACATATGAAAATTATCTACTTTGTAATTATGGTTATTCTGGTTTTTTTGATGGATATTATCATAGCGGAGTGTTTAATTTAATAGATAATTCTTTGGGATTCCCTATCACAGGTGAATCCTATAACCGTGATTTAAAAATAATTCCTCAAATTTATAAGTAAACAATTTTTAAAATAAATACTACAATGAAAGCTTCAATTTATTTAAACCTTATTATTTTTTGTTGCACTTTATTCTTTTGGTCATGTGATAGTAGTGATATAGTAAACAATGGGGGTGATGACACGATTGACTCTCCCGAGAAAATTGATCTGACCATAGCCGAACAACGAATTGCTGAGTTGAGTGCCGACTTAGGGGCAAAGTTTTTTGCACTAATGATGCAAGAACATGCAGGTGATGATACCAAAACAAACTTTATGATTTCTCCTTACAGCTTGAATAATGCACTGGCGATGCTTTGGAACGGTGCTAAGGGGGATACCCGAACTGAAATTGAAACTGTAATGGGATTCGATAATGAGGATAGCGATATACTTAATGGTTATTTCAAAAAAGTGGGAGATGCGTTGTTAGAGATTGACCCTTTAACAAAGTTGGCCATAGCAAATTCAATATGGTACAAGAAGGATGCTATTTTGAAAAGTGATTTTAAAGAGTCGATAGAAAAATGGCACAATGCTGAGATTAAAGGTGTGGATTTCTCTTTTCCAACCACAAAAAATGAAATGAACCAATGGTGTTCTGATAATACCAATAATTTGATAAATAACGTGATTGAAGAGACTAACGAATCTGATCTAATTTATTTGATGAATGCGCTATATTTTAAAGGGCAGTGGATGCAGGATTATGAATTTAAAGAGAGTAATACAAGACTATTAGAGTTTACACTTGAAGATAATAGTAAGACTACAGTTCCGATTATGAATCAGCGAAATCACTTAAGGCAAGTAGAAAACGAAGTGTTTACCGGTGTGTCGCTTCCTTTTGGAAATAATGCCTTTAGTATGCGATTGTTTTTACCGCAAGAAGGTGTTTCACTGGATGAAATGGTGGCGGAATTGGCCACTCCAGGTTACCAGACATCAATGGGTGAATGGGATCGTGGAGCAATTAATCTTTTTATGCCCAAATTCAAAATTGCCTATAACAATTCTTTAAACGATGTGCTTACTAAGATGGGCATGGAGAAGACTTTCTCGAGAGAAGGTGACTACTCGGGAGCTTTTGAGGATTTGGATATGTACGTTTCTAATGTGAAACAGCACACATTCATTGAAGTGAACGAGAAAGGGGCGGAAGCTGGTGCCGTTACTGTAGTGAATGGTACAACAGCTCCACTATATAGAGATGTTGTTTTAAATCGTCCGTTTGTGTTTCAAATACGTGAAAACTCCACAGGCTGTATCCTGTTTATGGGTAAAGTGGGCAATCCTGCAAAGCAGTAGCAAAACTCGCTACTGCTCTTTTAGCCACTCCCTTGCATTCACAAAGGCTTCCATCCACGGAGTAACTTCATGTTTTCTGTATGCGAAAGGATAGAAGGCATTTTGCCAAGGGAAAATTGTGCGCTCTAGGTGAGGCATCATGGCTAAGTGGCGACCATCTTTTGAGCATACTGCTGCTGCAGAATAATCTGATCCGTTGGGGTTGCCAGGGTACTCATCATATAAATATTTGGCTGCTATATTATATTTCGACTCTTCCTCAGGTAGATCAAAACGTCCTTCACCATGTGCTACCCAAATTCCAAGTTTACTTCCTTCAAGTGATTTAAACATAACCGACTCATTCTTTGGAATTTCAAGACTAACGAATGTAGACTCAAACTTATTTGAAGAGTTGTGCAACATGCGAGGATGTTTATCTCCCAGTTCAGGGAAGATCAAGCCCAGCTCCATTAATAACTGGCAACCGTTGCAAACACCTAAGCTCATAGTATCTTTTCTAGCGAAGAAGTTTCTTAGTGCAGACTTAGCCTTTTCGTTGTACTTAAAACCACCTGCCCATCCTTTGGCAGAACCCAAAACATCTGAGTTTGAGAATCCTCCGCAAAATACTGCAAACTGAACATCTTCAAGAGTTTCTCTTCCAGATGTTAAGTCGGTCATATGTACATCCTTAACGTCAAATCCTGCTAGGTAAAGGGAGTATGCCATTTCTCGCTCACCATTGGTCCCTTTCTCACGGATAATGGCAGCGGTTAGACCACTCTTTTCTTTTCTGTCGGGACTAAGTCCCATCTCCTCCATCTTGCCAGTGAAGCCTTCTTTTATTTCAAATTGAAGTGGTTGATTTTTATAATTGTTGTATCTAAGAGTGGCATGCTCTTCTCCACTTTGTTTTTTGTCTAATAAGTAAGATGTTCTAAACCATACATCACGTAGATCATCGATATTAAACTCGCGATTAAAATCTCCTTTGGAGATAATTAGTTTTCTATCCTCGATAGGTCTTGCCACAATAGCAAACCCCAATCCATAGTCTTGTAATATCTTTTCAACAAGTCTGTGATGTTTAACCTGAATTACTACACCTGGGTTTTCAGAGAAGAGAATCTTTATTATGTCCGAATGATGAATTTTATCTAATCTAACGTCAAGACCTCCCTGAGGATTTGCAAAACACATCTCTAGTAGGGTTGTAACCATTCCTCCTTCAGAGATATCGTGACCAGCAAGTATCAATCCTCTATTCACAAGTTCCTGTACAGCTGCAAATGCATTTTTGAAGTACTCAGCATCAGTTACAGTTGGTGCTTCATCTCCTATCTTGCCCAATGTTTGTGCAAAGGCAGAACCACCTAGCTTAAATGTATCTAAAGAGAAGTCTATATAGTAAAGATAAGTGCCTTTTATATAAGCTAACACGGGCGATACAATCTTTCTGATGTTTTTCACCTCTGCTGCTGCAGAAATAATAACTGTGCCAGGTGAGTATACTTTGTCATCACTATACTTTTGAGTCATCGAAAGCGAATCTTTTCCAGTAGGTATATTAATTCCCAAGTCGCATGAAAAATCAGAACAAGCCTCCACTGCTTTGTAAAGACGAGCATCCTCTCCCGGGTTGCGGCATGGCCACATCCAATTGGCACTCAAAGATACACTCTGAAGTCCGTTTGTAAGAGGTGCAAAAACAATATTTGTAAGAGCTTCGGCAACCGCCATAACAGAACCGGCAGCCGAGTCTATCATTGCCACTTGAGGAGCATGTCCTATAGAGGTTGCCATTCCTGCAAATCCTCTGTAATCTAATGCTATGGCCCCAGAGTCGCTTAGTGGCAACTGTATTTCACCTTGTGTTTGCTGACGAGCAATTCTTCCGGTTACAGAGCGGTCCACTTTATTGGTCAACCAATCCTTAGATGCAACAGACTCTAGCTTAAGTATATTGTTAATGTACGATTCAATATTTTCGGCATCGTAGTCAGGAGCAGTGTACTCCTCATTTACAGTATTATCTTCCATCACTGTTTCTGGAGTTTTTCCGAAGAAATCATCCAGCTCCATATCAATTGGCTTGGTGCCGTCGGGCTGGCTGAAAGTGAGCCTCATATCGCCGGTTGTTTCTCCAACAACATAAAGAGGTGCTTGTTCGCGCGATGCTATGCGTTCAATTCTTTCGATATCTTTTGCATCTACCAAAAGACCCATACGTTCTTGGCTTTCATTGCCCACTATTTCTTTTGCAGACAAAGTTTTGTCTCCAACAGGCAACTTGTCAATATTTATAATTCCACCCGTATCTTCAACTATCTCCGACAAGCAGTTGAGGTGACCTCCTGCTCCATGATCGTGTATAGATACTATTGGATTTTCTTCTGATTCGGCTAATGTGCGAATAACGTTAGAAACACGTTTTTGCATTTCTGGATTTGCTCTCTGAATTGCGTTAAGCTCTATACCTTCGGAAAACTGACCTGTGTTAACTGATGAAACTGCACCTCCACCCATTCCAATACGGTAGTTGTCGCCACCCATAACTACAATTTTCTCGCCACTCTTAGGTTCACCTTTCAAAGCATCGCGTTTATTGGCATATCCAATACCACCTGCAAGCATAATTACCTTGTCAAAACCAAACTTCTTGTCATTCTCAGCATGCTCTAGAGTTAGCACCGAACCACAAATTAGTGGCTGTCCAAACTTATTTCCAAAGTCAGAAGCGCCATTTGAAGCTTTCAGAAGTATCTGTTCTGGTGTCTGATATAACCAATTACGTGGAGCAATATGCTGCTCCCATGGACGCCCTTCTTCTAAACGAGGATAAGAGGTCATATAAACTGCCGTTCCTGCAATTGGGATAGAACCCTTCCCACCTGCTAGACGGTCGCGAATTTCACCACCAGTACCAGTTGACGCACCATTAAATGGCTCTACTGTAGTTGGGAAGTTATGTGTTTCAGCTTTAAGGGAAAGTACACTCTCTATCTCTTTGGTTATAAAGAAGTCGGGTTTATCACCACTTGCAGGAACAAACTGCTCAACTGTTGGTCCTTGTATAAAAGCCACGTTGTCTTTATAAGCCGAAATTAATGTATTTGGATTGACTGAAGAGGTTTTCTTTATCATTTGAAACAACGACATTTCCCTTTCCTCACCATCTATAATAAATTTACCATTAAAAATCTTATGTCGGCAATGTTCAGAGTTTACTTGCGAGAAGCCAAACACTTCACTGTCTGTGAGATTCCTGCCCATTTTCTTGCTAACAGACTCTAGGTATTCTATCTCATCCTGACTCATGGCAAGACCCTCAGAATCGTTATAGGCAGAAATGTTATCTATATAAACTATCGGTTCGGGACTTCCCTTAATTGTAAATATTTTCTGATCGAGTTGCGTGTATTTACGTTGCAACATCGGGTCAAAATCGAAATATGTAGCATCCAATTGTGGAGTATACTCCTCAATCCGATTGATTCCCTCGATACCCATATTTTGGGTTATCTCTACAGCGCATGTACTCCACGGAGTTATTAATTCTCTGCGGGGTCCAATAAATGATTTATCTATTGTTTCTGAATCTAACAGTTCTGCTTCGCCAAACAACCAAGTGAGTTTGCGAAGTGTGTCTGATGTGAATGTAGAAGTTGATTCTACTGCAATTATACTTTGTGAGGGGGTTCTGAAAAATGAAATCATATCTCTGTTTTTAGACCGATTTATATGAACTATTTCGTTAAGCTAAATGAGCAGAAGACAAGCTTGCTTGAATTATGCCATAGCGAGAAATAGTCTAACTTTAGTGAACTACAAAGTTACTAACTTTTTCGTTAAGTCGATATGAAGAACACAAACTTGTTTGAATTGAAGTATAACCATAAATATTCTCAGTTTATTTAAATTATTTGGTAATCAAAAAGAGTAGAGCACAAACATGTTCTTATCTTTGTATATTAAATGCTAGAAACAATTGCTAAAGGATTTGTTATAGGACTACTTGTGTCGTCACCCATGGGACCTATCAATTTACTCACTATTCAGCGAACATTAAATCGAGGAAGGTGGCATGGTTTAGCGTCGGGTCTTGGCGCAATGCTTTCAGATATTACCTATGCAACTATTACATTGTTGGGGTTGAGCTTTGTGTCTAGCTTTCTGGATGTTTATGAATCGGAACTGCTTCTTTTTGGAAGCATAATACTTATACTTTTTGGTATAGGTGTGTTTCGATCAAATCCTTTAAAAGGATGGCAACCGGATAATTTTCCAGCCGAGTCACGTTATCTAAAAGATTTTATTTCTACATTCTTGCTTACGTTCTCTAATGCAACAATAATATTAGCTTTGGTAGGTCTTTATACTCGCTTTTCATTCAATCCAATTTTAGATGGAACAACCACACTAATAATTGCTTTAATATCATTTTCTGCTGCATCACTATTGTGGTGGTTTATGCTCACAACACTCGTGTCGCGCCTTAGGAAAAAATTTAGGCGAAAAGGATTGGTTATTCTAAATCGTGTAGTTGGATCAATTTTTATTCTTATTGGTTTAGGTGGTATAGTTTTAAAATTAACCTCTCTGTCCTAACTCAATTACTTCAAGGTCTTTTATATTACCACAATCAAGAACAAAACGTATTAGAGTTCTTACTTTATGAAACCCATATATTCCAGCAGCTCCGGGGTTTATGTGTAGAGTCTTAAGCTTTTCATCGTACATCACCTTAAGTATATGAGAGTGTCCTGCTATAAATAGTTTGGGCGGATTAGCACTAAGCATCGAACGTATAGATGAATCGTATCTTCCTGGATATCCACCAATATGTGTAATTAGCACATCTACATTCTCAACCTTAAATCTTAAAGTTTCAGGAAATGCAATACGTGTTTTATAATCATCTATATTACCATAAACAGCTCTAAGTGGTTTTAGCACTTCAAATTTATTGGCTATTTCCATCGACCCAATATCTCCGGCATGCCATATCTCATCGCACTCTTCAAAATAGGTTTCATATTTTTCATCCCAATATCCATGAGTGTCCGAGAGGAGTCCAATTTTCTTCATTTCAATAATTTTGATCTACACAAAGATAATACTTAGACTCTATTTTATCCAATAATAATTATTATCTCCCCATTGTTTCGTTCTATTATAATAGGAGTTTAAAAGAGCAATATAAGAACCAGGTAAGAGCTAAGTAAGAAGGTTGTTAGGTTTATTTAGGATGTAAAAAAGTATTTTTAGTAATCTAATCTGTTACCTGAGAGGATTTAATCGAATAAACTTTGTATTTTTGAAGATAGATATATATAAGTAAACTAAATACAATGGGAAAACAAAAATACTCATATTTTAAAAGAGATATTAGCTGGCTCTCTTTTAATTATCGTGTACTGCTGGAGGCAAAAGATGAACGACTTCCGGTATATGAGCGAATTAAATTTCTATCTATATACTCCTCTAATCTCGAAGAATTTTATAAGATAAGGGTTTCAGGATATCACAGCTCTATTCTCGAAAGTATTAATGTTGATGAATCGGTTGAGGAGGCACTAAAAACAATTGTGCAAATAAATAATGAAGTTACTGCTCAGGAGAACGAATACTATAATATTTTTAATAATATGATTCTGCCGGAGCTGAGAAAGCATCAAATTATTCTCTATCAAACCGATAATGTTGAGTCATTTCACAAAGCATATGTTGAGAAATATTTTAACGAAGAGGTGTTTCCATATTTACAGCCAATGATTATTCAAAAGGATGATATTCATTCTTTTATTCAAGATGGACGTATTTATCAGACTATTAGTCTTTTGAAAAAAAAGAAAAAGATTGAAGATGCTCCTTCTAACTACACTTATGCAATAATGAAAATACCCTACACTAAAATACCGAGGTTTATAGAATTACCTAAGTACGAGGGGAATCATTATATCATGTTTATTGATGATGTGATAAAGGCAAATATGAGTAGTGTGTTTCCGGGTTATGAAATTGTAGATTGCTTTAGTATTAAGATTTCTCGTGATGCCGATTTCTCACTGGAAGAGGAGGATAAGAAAGATATTGCAGAGGAGATATTGAAGAAGGTTAGAAAAAGAAAAATTGGAGCAGTAACCCGATTCCAGTATGATAGGGATATGCCCGATTATTTTTTGAAATATCTTTGCGAAGCATATGAGATAGAGGAGGAGGAATTATTGCCATCCTGGCGCTATCTGAACTTGGCAGACTTGGCAGGATTACCCAACCCTGTTGGAGAATCTTTAAAGCAGCAATTACCTCAGCCACTGAGAGCACCTGAACTTGAATCGAACAGCTCTATACTTCGAGTGTTAAGAAAACAAGATGTTTTGCTGCATTTTCCATATCAGTCGTTTGATTATCTGCTTAGATTTTTACTTCAAGCTGCATTCGACCCTAAAGTGCTCGAGATAAAAGTAACTCAGTATAGAGTTGCTGAGAACTCGGCAGTTATTAATAGTTTGATTAGTGCTGCGAAGAACGGAAAAAAGGTTACAGTTTTTGTTGAGCTTAAAGCACGTTTTGATGAAGAAAACAACTATCTGTCATCTGAGTTAATGCAACAAGCAGGAGTGAAAATTATTTATAGCCTACCTGGTTTGAAGGTTCATGCAAAATTAGCGTATGTGCGCAAACGGAGCAACGACCCAGAGGCTCCTTTGAAGGGATATGCATATTTGGGTACAGGAAACTTTAATGAGAAAACTGCTAGGATATATTCTGATAAGGGGCTACTTACATCAAACCGAGAGATTATAAACGATATTGATGAGGTTTTTAAAGTTCTTGAAGGGAAACCTCACATGAATGATTTCAAGCATCTTCTTGTTACACAGTTTAATATGCTTACTGAGATTCACAAAATGATTGATCGTGAGATAGAGCATGTTCAAAATGGTGGTGTTGGTCGTATTATTCTTAAAATGAATAGCTTGGAAGACAAGGGAATGATTAACGCCCTATATCGTGCTAGCGAGGCAGGTGTAAAAATTGATTTGATAATACGTGGTATTTGTTGTCTAATACCTAATATGCCTTACAGCAAAAATATTAAAATAACACGTATCGTGGGTGCATATTTAGAGCATTCGCGTGTTTGGTATTTCTTTAATGAAGGTAAGGAGGATATATATCTAACTTCGGCCGACTGGATGCAGAGAAATTTGCACCGCCGTATAGAGGTGGCTTTCCCAATATACAATGAGTTGTTGAAGAGAGAAATTATAGATATACTTATGATTCAGCTTGCAGATAATAGAAGTGCGGTTTGGTTAGATGAAAATTTAAACAATATTTTCAAGAGAGATTTAACTCCAGAGGATGCTAAACATGTGCGTGCTCAGAGTGCTACGTATGACTACTTGAAGAAATCTAAAGGACAATAATAATATTAAATATATAATAGATGTCTAAGAATTCTTCTTCTTCACTGACAGAAACAAAACCACAAT
>CAZSBA010000016.1:26079-35296 GCA_964605035.1 uncultured Proteiniphilum sp.
ATATAATAGATGTCTAAGAATTCTTCTTCTTCACTGACAGAAACAAAACCACAATATCACATTTTGAACGGACTGCGTGGTGTGGCTGCAATTATGGTGATTTGGTATCATATTTTTGAAGCATTTGCAACAAGTCCAATTGATCAAAAATTTAATCATGGTTATTTAGCTGTTGATTTTTTCTTTGTCCTTTCTGGATTTGTGATTGGCTATGTATACGATAATAGATGGCCTAAAATGAAAGTAAAGAATTTCTTTAAACGCCGATTGATTCGTTTGCAACCTATGGTTTTAATGGGAGCCGTATTGGGATTAATTACTTACTTGATTCAGGGTGGTGAGATGTGGAACGGAACGAAAGTGCATTTCCCATTTATTATACTCGCATTTGTACTGTCATTTTTTTTGATACCGACTATTCCAGGTAGTGGAGCCGAAGTAAGAGGAAATGGTGAGATGTTCCCATTAAACGGTCCTAGCTGGTCGCTATTCTTTGAGTATATCGGGAACATTCTTTATGCATTAATCTTACGTAGGTTATCAACAAAAGCACTTAAATTTGTTGTCGTCGTTTCGGGAATAGGGTTAGCCACCTTTGCTATTGGGAATTTCTCAGGTTCTGGAAATTTAGGTGTAGGATGGACTCTTGCCGGCAATAACTTTATTGGGGGATTTTTGAGGCTTCTTTATGCTTTCTCTGCAGGGCTATTGATGTCACGTATATTTAAACCAATACGTATAAAAGCTATATTACTCCTTTTTGGAAATATTTTATTAGCTTTTGCTGCTATGAAATTATACGATATGCCTGTTCGTAAATACCTGTTCAAACGTTATCTACTTAATTAAAATAAAAACCCCGTACCAGAATAATTTCTGTACGGGGTTTAATATGTTTACCTTTTCTAAAAGTAAGTTGAGTTATTATTCAACTACCTCCTGAAAAAGATTATTACGTTTATTTGCGTTTAACTTTTCAAAATCTTCGCGCGAACCAACAATAAGTTTGTCGAACTCTCTCTGACCTGTTCCTGCTGGAATTAGATGACCTACTATAACGTTCTCCTTGAGACCCTCTAGCAAGTCGCTCTTTCCATGAATTGCAGCATCATTAAGAACTTTTGTAGTTTCCTGGAACGATGCAGCAGACATAAAGCTGGTTGTCTGAAGCGCAGCACGGGTAATACCTTGTAGTACCTGGTTTGCTGTAGCTGGTACTGCATCACGTGCGTCTACCAGTTTAAGGTCGCGTCGTTTAAGTGAACTATTCTCGTCACGTAACTTGCGTACTGTTACGATTTGGCCTGGCTCAAATATTTGTGAGTCACCTGCATCAACAATTACTTTTTTGCCCCAAGTGCGGTCGTTCTCTTCCATCATTTCATGCTTATCAGCAAGTTGTTGTTCGAGGAATCTAGTATCACCCGGATCAACAACTTCTACTTTACGCATCATCTGACGTACAATAACTTCGAAGTGCTTATCATTAATCTTAACACCTTGTAGTCGGTATACATCCTGAACTTCGTTCACAATATATTCCTGAACAGCCGTAGGTCCTTTAATAGCTAAAATATCAGCTGGAGTAATAGCTCCTTCGGAAAGTGCCATACCAGCACGGATATAGTCGTTTTCCTGAACAAGTATCTGTTTAGAAAGAGGAACCATGTATTTCTTAGTTTCACCTGATTTGGTTGTAACAGAAATTTCTTGGTTTCCACGTTTAATTTTACCAAACGATACCTCTCCGTCTATCTCAGTAACTACTGCAGGGTTCGAAGGATTACGTGCTTCAAATAGTTCGGTTACCCTTGGAAGACCTCCTGTGATGTCACCCGATTTACCTACTGCACGTGGAATCTTAACAAGAGTATCTCCTGCCTTAATACTATCACCTTCGTTTTTCACTATGTGAGATCCAAGTGGTAGTGTATAAGTTCTTAGTATATCGTCGTTTTCGTCTACTATGTGAGCAGAAGGTGCTTTTGTTTTATCGCGAGATTCAATAATAACTTTCTCTTTCAAACCAGTTTGTTCGTCCGATTCTACTTTGTAAGTCATGTTCTCGGTTAGATTCTCAAAACGTATCTTACCAGTAGCTTCCGATACAATAACGGCATTAAATGGATCCCAATCATAAATCAAATCGCCTTTGTTCACTTTGTCCTTTTGGTTGAAGTACAACTTCGATCCGTAAGGAACATTATGTGATACAAGTACAATCTTAGTGTTTGGATCTATTATACGCATTTCACATAGACGGCTTACTACAACTTTATATGCTTTGTCTTCAGCGTCTGTTGCATCTACAAAACGGAGTTCATCAAATTCGACGATACCATCATATTTAGCAATAACCCTACTTTCGGTTGCAATGTTTGAAGCAATACCTCCAACGTGGAACGTACGTAATGTAAGCTGTGTTCCTGGCTCTCCAATTGATTGAGCGGCAATAACACCAACAGCTTCACCCTTTTGAACTAAGTGCCCAGATGCTAGGTTTCTACCATAACATTTAGCGCAAACACCTTGAGATGATTCGCAGGTAAGCACTGATCTGATTTCGACACGTTCGATTGGTGATTTATCAATTTTTTCTGCAATATCTTCTGTGATTTCTTCTCCAGAATTAACAAGGATCTCTCCAGTATTAGGATGTTGAACATCGTGAACAGAAACACGACCAAGTATTCTTTCGTATAGTGAAGCAATAACCTCTTCGTTATTTTTAATTGCAGTAGCCGTTAGTCCACGTAGTGTACCACAGTCTACTTCATTTACAATAACATCTTGAGATACGTCAACTAAACGACGTGTTAGATAACCTGCGTCGGCAGTTTTAAGAGCAGTATCGGCCAAACCTTTACGAGCACCGTGAGTAGAGATAAAGTACTCAAGTACTGATAAACCTTCTTTAAAGTTGGCAAGAATTGGGTTCTCTATAATCTGTGCACCTTCGGCACCACTCTTTTGTGGTTTGGCCATCAGACCACGCATACCAGATAACTGGCGAATTTGCTCACGAGAACCACGAGCTCCAGAATCGAGCATCATATAAACAGAGTTGAATCCTTGATCGTCTTCAGACAGCTGCTTCATGAGAATATTTGACAATTTGGAGTTGATGTGCGTCCAAGTATCGATAATCTGATTATAACGCTCGTTGTATGTAATGAATCCCATATTATAGTTATCCATTATCTGCTCAACTTCGTTATATCCTTCTTGGATTAGTTCATCCTTTTCTTTAGGGATAATTACATCTTCGAGATTAAAAGATAGACCACCTTTGAAGGCCATCTTATATCCTAAATCTTTAATATCATCAAGATATTGAGCGGTACGGGCTACTCCACAAGTTTTAATTACTTTACCGATAATATCACGGAGCGATTTTTTAGATAGTAGCTCGTTTATATAACCTACTTCTTTTGGAATTGCTTCGTTGGTAATTACACGTCCTACCGTTGTTTCGTGCATTTTACGAATTGGGTTACCCTCCTCGTCTATATCATCTACTACAACTTTAACCAAAGCATGAGAGTCTACAGCACCTTCATTATAAGCAATAATCGCTTCTTCCTCACCATAGAAAGTCATACCTTCACCTTTAGCTCCGGGACGAATTTTTGTGATGTAGTATAGTCCAAGTACCATGTCCTGTGAAGGAACAGTAATAGGTGCTCCGTTTGCAGGGTTAAGAATGTTGTGTGAAGCAAGCATTAAAAGCTGAGCTTCTAGAATTGCTTCGTTTCCAAGTGGAAGGTGAACAGCCATCTGGTCACCGTCGAAGTCAGCGTTGAACGCAGTACAAGCGAGTGGGTGCAGCTGAATTGCTTTACCTTCAATAAGTTTTGGCTGGAATGCCTGGATACCTAAACGGTGCAGGGTAGGAGCACGGTTCAGCAGAACTGGGTGACCTTTCATTACATATTCTAGGATATCATATACAACCGGCTCTTTTCTATCAACAATCTTTTTAGCCGATTTTACCGTTTTTACAATTCCTCTTTCAATAAGTTTTCTAATAATGAAGGGTTTGTAAAGTTCGGCAGCCATATCTTTTGGTATACCACACTCATGCATTTTAAGCTCAGGACCAACAACAATTACCGAACGTGCTGAATAGTCAACACGCTTACCAAGTAGATTTTGACGGAAACGTCCTTGTTTACCTTTTAAGCTGTCGGATAATGATTTAAGTGGTCGGTTCGATTCTGTTTTAATTGCACTTGATTTACGTGAATTATCAAAAAGTGAATCTACCGATTCTTGTAGCATACGTTTCTCATTTCTAAGAATAACATCAGGTGCCTTAATATCAATAAGTCTTTTCAGTCGGTTGTTACGTATAATAACTCGACGATAAAGATCGTTAAGGTCTGAAGTTGCAAAACGTCCACCATCAAGAGGTACAAGCGGTCTTAGATCTGGAGGAATCACAGGGATTACCTTCAGAATCATCCACTCTGGTTTGTTTATACTCTTAGAGCCACGGAAAGCTTCAACAACTTGAAGTTGTTTTAATGCTTCATTCTTACGTTGTTGAGAAGTCTCTGTGTCTGCTTTATGACGTAAGTGGTTAGCAAGTTTATCGAGATTAATTCTTTCGAGTAAATCTAAAAGTGCCTCTGCTCCCATCCTCGCAATAAATTTATTAGGATCGGAGTCTTCCAGCATTTGGTTATCTTTTGGAAGAGTATCAAGTAGTTCTAAATATTCATCTTCTGTAAGAAGATCTTTTTCTGCTACTTTGTCTTCAAGAACACCAGCTTGAATAACTACATATCTTTCGTAGTATATGATAGTGTCTAGCTTTTTAGTAGGGATTCCAAGAAGATATCCTATTTTATTAGGTAATGATCTGAAATACCATATGTGTGCAACCGGTACCACTAAGTGGATATGTCCGGTACGCTCACGACGCACTTTTTTTTCTGTAACTTCCACACCACAACGGTCGCATACGATGCCTTTATAGCGAATACGTTTGTATTTACCACAATGACATTCGTAGTCTTTTACCGGTCCGAAAATACGTTCGCAAAATAGACCATCGCGTTCCGGTTTATATGTTCGGTAGTTTATAGTCTCAGGCTTTAATACTTCGCCAAAAGAGTTCTCAAGAACTTGTTCTGGTGAAGCCAGACTGATCGTAATTTTTGAAAAGTTACTCTTTATTTTATTCTCTTTTCTATATGCCATAATTAACTTTATAAAGAGTTATGATAGATATTGTAATTAATCGAGAGAGAGGTTAAGTCCTAATCCCTGGAGCTCATGTATAAGAACGTTTAGAGATTCCGGTATTCCCGGTTGAGGCATTGCCTCTCCCTTAACAATTGATTCATAAGCTTTAGAGCGACCTACCACATCATCAGACTTAACAGTAAGAATCTCTTGCAGAATATGAGCGGCTCCAAATGCCTCGAGTGCCCAAACCTCCATCTCACCAAATCGCTGACCACCAAATTGAGCTTTACCACCCAAAGGTTGTTGTGTAATAAGTGAGTATGGCCCAATTGAGCGAGCATGCATTTTGTCTTCCACCATATGTCCAAGCTTAAGCATGTAAATAATACCTACTGTTGCAGGTTGGTCGAAACGTTCACCGGTACCTCCATCATACAGATATGATTTTCCATATGAAGGAACACCTGCTTTTTCGGTCCATACATCTAAATCTTCTAGCTGTGCTCCGTCGAAAATAGGAGTAGCAAATTTAATATCCATTTGCTTACCTGCCCATCCAAGAACAGTTTCAAAAATCTGTCCAAGGTTCATACGTGAAGGAACACCAAGTGGGTTTAAAACTATATCTACCGGTGTACCATCTGCTAAGAAAGGCATGTCTTCTTGACGTACAATCTTAGAAACAATACCCTTATTACCGTGTCGTCCGGCCATCTTATCACCTACTTGTATTTTCCGCTTTTTAGCAACATACACTTTGGCACTTTGCATGATTCCCGAAGGTAATTCATCACCAATAGTAAGATCAAAACGTTTGCGCTTAAGTTCAGCATCAATTTCTTTAAAACGACGCAGATAATTTATAACAGTTGTACGAATAAGATTATTCTTATGCGTATCCGTAGTCCATTTGTTTAATTGAACCGATTGGTAATCAATTTCAGATAGTATTTTTTGAGTAAATTTAGCTCCTTTCGGAACTATATCTATATTTGTGTAGTCTTTTACACCTGCAGAAGTTTTACCATTAGTAAGGTTAAGAAGTTTATCAATAAGAATTTTTCTTAACTCTTCAAGTTTAGCTTCATACTCTTCATCGAGTTTAGGAAGAATTGCTTTGTTTGAAAGCTTTGTTTTTCCTTTTTTAGACGCTTTTGAGAATAGATTTGTATGTATAACTACTCCATTTAATGATGGGGAAGCTTTAAGAGAAGCATCTTTTACATCACCTGCCTTATCACCGAAAATTGCACGTAACAGTTTCTCTTCTGGTGAAGGGTCTGATTCTCCTTTTGGAGTAATTTTTCCAATTAAAATATCTCCAGGTTTAATACGAGCACCTACTCTAACAATACCTTTTTCATCAAGATCTTTAGTAGCTTCTTCGCTTACGTTAGGTATATCAGAAGTCAACTCTTCCATTCCACGTTTAGTCTCACGAACTTCTAAAGAAAATTCCTCAACGTGAATGGATGTAAACACGTCATCGCTAACCAATCTTTCACTTAATACTATAGCATCCTCAAAGTTATATCCTTTCCATGGCATAAATGCCACTTTAAGATTTTTACCAAGAGCTAATTCTCCATTCTCAGTTGCATAACCTTCTGTGAGAATTTCGCCTTTTGTAACTTTCTGCCCAACTTTACAAATTGGTCTGAGGTCTACAGTTGTATTCTGATTTGTTTTACGGAACTTAGGTATAATATATGTTTTCTCAGAGTCATCAAAGCTTGTGAACTCTTCTTCTTCGCTTCTTTCGTATCTAATTTTTACTGTTGTTGCATCTACATAAGATATAACACCTGTTCCTTCTGCAACAATTTGTGAGCGAGAGTCGAGTATAACTTGACCTTCAATTCCTGTACCTACAATAGGTGATTCAGCTCTGATAAGAGGCACTGCCTGTCTCATCATATTTGAACCCATCAATGCACGGTTTGCATCATCATGCTCAAGGAATGGGATTAGTGAAGCTGCAATAGAAGCAATTTGCATAGGAGATACATCCATAAGTTCAACTTCTTCGGGTGCAACTACAGGATAATCTGCATCTCTTCTTGATTTTACACGTGGATTAATAAAGTTTCCTTTTTCATCTAAAGGAGCATTACCTTGTGCAATAATCTTATCTTCTTCTTCTTCTGCTGCAAGATATATAACCTCTTCATTTTTGATATTTACTACTCCTTTTTCTGCTTTACGATATGGGGTTTCAATAAAACCAAGATCATTTATTTTTGCATACACACAAAGTGAAGAAATTAATCCAATGTTAGGTCCCTCTGGAGTTTCAATTGGACATAAACGGCCATAATGAGTGAAGTGTACGTCACGAACTTCAAATCCCGCACGTTCACGTGAAAGTCCACCTGGTCCTAATGCAGATAAACGACGTTTATGAGTAATTTCGGCAAGTGGGTTTGTTTGATCCATAAATTGCGACAACGCATTTGTTCCGAAAAATGTGTTTATAACGGAAGAAATTGTCTTAGCGTTTATTAGATCTATAGGAGTAAATACCTCGTTGTCTCTAACGTTCATCCTTTCTCGGATTATACGTGCCATACGAGTTAACCCAATTCCGAATTGAGTATAAAGCTGTTCTCCTACAGTACGTACACGTCTGTTACTAAGATGGTCAATATCATCGACTACCGTTTTGGAGTTTATTAGCTCTATTAAATATTTAATAATTTCAATGATATCCTCTTTAGTTAATACTCGAATATCATCTTCAATTTCAAGATTTAATTTTTTGTTAATTCTATAACGTCCTACATCTCCTAAATCATATCTTTTCTCAGAGAAAAATAGATTATTTATTACATCACGTGCACTTGAATCATCAGCTGGTTCTGCACTACGTAATAAACGGTATATATGACGAATTGCATCAATTTCCGAGTTACTCGGATCTTTCTGCAAAGTGTTGTATATTATTGAGTAATCGATAGTGTTATCTGTCTCCTTGTGTAGGAGAATAGATGCAATACCCGATTCTAGAATTTCATCAATATGTTCCTGTTCTAGTATAGTCTCGCGTTCAATAATAACTTCATTTCTTTCAATAGAAGTTACTTCACCAGTATCTTCATCTACAAAATCCTCCATCCAGGATTTAAGTACTCTGGCTGCTAATTTGCGACCTAATACTTTCTTGAGATTTGTTTTATTTGCTTTTACTTCTTCTGCCAAATCAAATATTTCAAGAATATCTTTATCATTCTCGAAACCTATGGCACGAAGTAGTGTAGTAACAGGAAGTTTCTTTTTACGGTCGATGTATGCGTACATGACACTGTTAATGTCAGTAGCAAATTCAATCCAGGATCCTCTGAAAGGTATTACGCGTGCAGAATATAGTACTGTGCCATTAGCGTGCAAGCTCTGACCAAAGAATACGCCTGGTGAGCGATGAAGCTGAGATACAATAACACGTTCTGCTCCATTAATCACAAATGTGCCCTTATCGGTCATGTAGGGAATTGTACCCAGATATACGTCTTGTATTACCGGAGTAAAGTCTTCGTGATCGGGGTCAGTACAATAGAGGTAGAGTTTTGCTTTTAGAGGTACACTATATGTTAGTCCCCTATCTATACATTCATCTATTGAATATCTTGGAGGATCTACATAGTAATCTAAAAATTCCAGGACAAAATTGTTACGAGTATCTGTAATTGGGAAATTCTCAGTGAAAACCTTGTACAATCCTTCCTTTTTCCTGCTTTCTGGAGGTGTGTCGAGTTGGATAAAATCCTGAAATGATTGTAACTGTACTTCTAGAAAATCTGGGAAGTCAAGCGGATTTTTAATCGACGCAAAATTTATTCTTTGATTGGCTTTGTTTGAAGACATAGGAATGAGTTTATGAACCTAATATATATTGACAGAAAAGGTTAAGAACCTTCATGGTTGAAGATTCCTAACCGAATTAACCTTTTTTAGGTAAATGTTATTTAAGCTCAACTTCTGCTCCAGCCTCTTCAAGTTGTTTTTTCAAAGCTTCCGCTTCGTCTTT
>CAZSBA010000017.1:0-9273 GCA_964605035.1 uncultured Proteiniphilum sp.
TTTGATGGTTTTGAAAGATTATAAAGTAATGTTCTTCCTGTTGTTCTATTATATTCAAGTTGTTGGCCGGGGGACATTGAATAGATGTTGCTCTGGACTTGAAAAGATGTTTTACCTTCATCTAAAACAACTTTAATAATTTCACTCTCACTGTATGCATTTACATTAAATGACGTTCCTGTTACCTTAATAGATGTATTATGTGCATTTACTATAAAAGGGCGCTTACTATTAGTCGCTACATTAAAATAAGCCTCACCATCAAGAAAAACTTCTCTTTGTCTAAGTCCAAACCTATCGGGATAACGTATTCTGGTGCCTGAGTTTAAATAGACTTCTGTGCCATCTTGAAAAAATATTCTTGCATCTTCGCCATTAGGTATATATAGTTCGGTATATTTCACCCCTTCAAAAATTGATGTTTGTGAGTTAAAATACAATGCCAAAAGTGAAACTAATAACAGAGGTATAAAAACTGCTGCAACTCTTAGAATAGATCTCCTGAAGTTATTTTTACTTATCTCACGATCAATTTTCCTGAAAAGTTTGTCAGATTGAACAGGTGTAAACGATTTGCCAGCAAAAGAATCATTTTCCATTAAGTAGGCATCTTTATCCAATAAGTCTGCAAGATGCTGTTGCCCTTCAATTGTAGTGGAGAACCATTCAACAACTTCTTGCGCCTCTTCTTTTGTAGAGACTTCGCCTATAACTCTGTTTAATATATTTCTATCTGCTGACATCTATTTTCCCTTATTCTTTATTGACACATAAATGAGCAAAAGATATTAGTTTGATTGCATATTTTTTTCTACTTAATTTTTATCTGATCAAAATAAGATCGCAACATCTTAATAGACTCTTGATAATGTGACTTTACTGTATTTACTGATAATCCCATCTTATCTGCTATTTGCTGATTACTGTCGGTAGTTTCGAGTTTTCTCAGACATATCTCTTTTTTCTGTGGTGGCAGCAGCTCAACTCCTCTGTAGAGAAAATTACGCATCTGTTTATCCTCCATTGCCTTTATCACGTCTTCCTGACCGGGAATATCTATCTGGGCATTTATATAGTTTAATGAAATCTCATCCTTATGATCGCGTATCTGATTAAGAATATAGTTCTTAGTCATTGTGTAAAGATAATTCTTGAGATTTATTTCGATATGGATATCTGAAGTGCTTTCCCAAAGCTTCACAAATACATGCTGTACGGCATCTTCTGCCATCTGGGTGTTTTTGAGATACTTCAAAGCTAGGGAATAAAGATAACGATGATACTTTTCATAAATTGCAGAAAATGCCTCCTTATCTCTCTTTTTTAATAATATAAAGAGAGTATGGTCTTCGTTTCTGGTAAAATCTGGCAGATTCTTTTTCATTTATCTTCAATCTATGAAGACAAATATAAGTATGTTTTAGGAATATTAAAAGTTATTCACTCAAATGTAAATAATCTTTTATGAAAACATGGCTACTATTCTTTTCAAACCAGAAAGGAATATATCAACCTCCTCTTTGGTATTATAAAATGCAAATGAAGCACGAACTGTACCGTCTATACCTAACTCTTTCATAAGGGGTTCGGCGCAATGATGACCAGTTCTAACTGCAATACCCATCTTGTCTAAAAGAGTTCCAATATCGTAGGGATGTATATTGTCAATAAGAAAAGAAATTACACTGCTCTTATTCTTTGCTGTGCCAATAATTCTCATTCCTGGTATTGTAGACATCTTTTCGGTTGCATACCTCAATAGTTCATCTTCGTGGCTGGCGATATTATCTAATCCAATTGAAGTCACATAGTTCAATGCGGCGGCAAGTGCAGCAGTACCCACAAAATCGGGAGTTCCTGCTTCAAACTTAAACGGTAAATGGTTGAAAGTAGTCTTTTCAAAAGAGACATTTTCAATCATTTCTCCTCCTCCTTGATAGGGGGGTAGTTCGTTTAGCCATTTCTCCTTACCATACAAAACACCCACTCCTGTTGGCCCATACACCTTGTGAGAAGAAAACACCAAGAAGTCGCAATCGAGTTTCTGTACATCAACCTTAGCATGCTGAACACTTTGTGCTGCATCAATAAGTATTGGCACATTGTAACTATGAGCAATCTCGATAATCTTATCAATCGGATTTATTGAGCCCAGCACATTTGAGATGTGGGTAACAGCTATAAGCTTAGTATTATTACTAATTAGCTTCTCTAACTCATCTATAAGAAGCTCACCTTCATCATTAATAGGTGCAACTTTTATTTTCAGCCCCAGTTCTTCTGCCTGTAGCTGCCATGGAACTATATTTGAATGATGCTCCATGGCAGTTATCAGTATTTCATCTCCTTCTTTACAGAATTTATGGCAGAATGATGAAGCAACCAGGTTTATAGACTCTGTTGCTCCACGGGTAAAAACTATTTCATTGGGTGATACAGCGTTTATAAATTTCTGAACAGTTTTCCTTGCAGCTTCATGCTCATCGGTTGCTGCCTGACTGAGATAGTGTACCCCTCTGTGAACATTAGAGTTCACAGTAGTGTACATTTCAGCAATTTTATCTATCACACATTGCGGTTTTTGCGATGTGGCAGCATTATCAAAATATACCAATGGCTTTCCGTATACTTCACGTGAAAGTATAGGGAAGTCTGCTCGCATCTTATTTATATCCATTCAGATTTGTTATTATTATTTACAAACGTTACAGTTGCCGCAACGCATCAGCTCACCACGGAATCTTTTGTCTATAAGAGTTGTGAGCCTCTCCTGCAGAGTTGGAATGCGAACTAAATCAACCACATCGCTAGTAAACGCTACAAGTAACAGTAAACGGGCCTCTTCTTTATCCATACCTCTTGAGCGAAGATAAAAAAGTGCCTCTTCATCGAGATGACCGGTTGTAAGTCCATGCGAACATTTTACATCATCAGCATAAATCTCAAGTTGTGGCTTGGCAAACATCTGAGCTTTATCAGAGTTGAGTAGGTTTCTACTTGTTTGATAAGCTAAAGTTTTTTGTGCATCTTTTTCAACTAATATCTTTCCACAGAAAACACCTGTAGCCTTATCGTTCAACACCGTCTTAAAGAGTTCATCGCTCAAACAGTTAGGTTTTGAATGATCAAGGAATGCAAAATTGTCGATATGCTGCTCTTTATCACATATAGCTAATCCACCAGCATGTGCTTCGGCATGCTCACCTAAGAGACGAAAGCGGATATTATTTCTTGTATAGCCATTATGAAGTGTTATACTGCTTGTAACGACTTTAGAGTCTTCAAACTGTTCACTGTATAGATTACTCAGTCGTGTAACCTTTTCTGAGTTTTCCTCTAACTCATATACATCTACCTGTGCACTCCTATCAGCAAATATTTCTGTCACTTGTGTTACCACAAATTTTACATCGTCAACTGTATGGTCGCATACAAGCAGCTTCACATGTGCGTTTTCTTCAGCTATAATCAGAATTCTTCTGTTTACATTCAGATCCACACCACCACTAAGAATATTTATTAGCTGCAGAGGATTCTCAATTTCTACATTTTTTGGAACATATACAACAAAGCCATCCTGAGCAAACATGGTGTTATAAGCAACCAATCCATTCTCTTCGTTATCGGCTATCTTTGCATAGTGCTTCTCAAAAATTTCGGGATGCTCTTGTGCAAACTGCCTCATACTACCTACGAAAACATTTTCTGGCAAGCTTTCTTTCTGTTCAACTTTATTATAAAATCTATCGTTGATAAGAAAATAAGTATACGTATGTAGGTTGGGTACATCACATTTAAATGTTTCATAGGGATTAACCGGAATTTCTAAATTCTTTATATTTAATCCAAAATCGGCATCAAACTGACGTGCTATATTAGAGTGTTTATAGTCTTCCAGTTTTGAAGTTGGAAAACCAATCTGCTTAAACTTAGCAAAAGCGGAATCACGATGCTTGTTCATTCCGTCAGCAGAGTTTGAGTCAATCTCGCTACGGAACTGTTGAAACAGATCTATATATTGTTGTTCTATCATTTTTATTTACTGGTTACGGGTTTATAAGCCATTCGTAGCCTTTCTTTTCTAGTTCTAAGGCAAGGTCGGCCCCTCCTGATTTGATAATCTTTCCTGCACTAAGCACATGTACAAAATCTGGTTTAATATACTCAAGCAATCTTTGATAGTGAGTAATCAGAATAGTAGCATTATCCTTTGTCTGAAGTTTATTTACTCCTGCAGCAACAACCCTTAATGCGTCGATATCAAGTCCTGAATCTGTTTCATCAAGTATTGCCAGCAAAGGATTTATCATTGCCATCTGAAAGATTTCATTTTTCTTTTTTTCTCCACCAGAGAATCCCTCATTTACAGAGCGACTAACAAGCTGACTGTCCATTCCCAGCATTTGTCTCTTATCACGCATAAGCTTTAAGAAGTCAGTGGCTGAGATGGGCTCTTCATTTCTATATTTTCTTTGTTCATTTAATGCTGAGCGCATGAAGTTTACCATACTTACACCGGGAATCTCAACTGGATATTGGAAGCTTAAAAATAGACCTTCGCGTGCGCGATCTTCAGGCTCCATCTCAAGTAAGTCTTGACCTTTAAATTCAATACTTCCTCTTGTAACTTCAAATTTCGGGTGACCTGCAAGAACAGAGGCCAGTGTACTTTTGCCCGAACCATTTGGTCCCATCACTGCATGTATCTCACCCGGTTTAACCTGTAGGTTAATCCCTTTTAATATTTCTTGCTCTTCAATAATTGCATGCAAGTTCTTAATTGTTAACATACTCAATTTTTAATATATATATTAATATTGCGGGTGTCAGACACCCTTTTTTTCATCTGAAATTAAATCGTCTGCTGCTTTAATCTTTTTAAATAGATCTGAAGCAAAAACGAAGTCATTTAACTTTTCATTTTTAGCGTCCATCACTTCTGATTTCGATCCCTCCCATTCTTTTATACCCTCATTCAAAAAGACAATTTTATCGCCTATATTGATTACAGAATTCATATCGTGAGATACAACTATTGTTGTCATCAAAAAATCTTCAGTGATATCATGTATAAGTTCATCAATAAGTTGAGCTGTTTTAGGATCAAGACCCGAATTGGGCTCATCACAAAACAGGTACTTAGGATTCAGCGCAATGGCTCTTGCTATTGCAACTCTTTTCATCATACCCCCACTAATTTCGGAGGGGTAAAGTTTAGCTGAATTAGCAAGACCAACTCTTTCGAGACAAAACTCGGCTCGCTTTTTTCTTTCTCTAAAATTCTTTCTGGAGAACATATCAAGTGGGAACATTACATTCTCAAGCACAGTTCTTGAATCAAATAATGCCGAACCCTGAAAAAGCATACCGATATCACGACGCAATCGTCTAACCTCACTGTTTTTCAACGCAAGAAGGTTGCGACCGTCATACATTATCTCTCCCGAATTTGGGGGAAGCAAGCCTACAATACATTTAAGAAGTACTGTTTTACCCGATCCACTTTTACCTATAATCATATTGACGAGTCCTTTTTCGAACTTTGCGTCAATATCTTTAAGGACTATCTCCCCTTCAAACTCCTTATTAAGACTCCTTACTTCTATCATCTAATATATTCCTTAACCCATGGCCAACTGTGTAAAAACCAAGTCGGTTATAAGAATTAAAATACTGTTTATTACTACCGAATCTGTACTTGCTCTACCTACATCAAGTGCTCCTCCTTTTACATTGTATCCAAAATATCCTGCAACGGAGGCTATAATAAAACCGAAGAGCATCGATTTTGCTATCGAGTACCAGACAAACGACTCTCTGAAGAATGCCTGAATACCATAAACGTATGTCTCAACAGAGGGGGTTCCCAATACAAGACAAATTATATATCCACCAAACAAACCCATAAACATACTAAAGATTACAAGTACTGGCATAAATGCAACAAAAGATGCAATCTTAGGCAGAATAAGGTAGTTGGCAGAATTAACCCCCATAATATCCAACACATCTATCTGCCCTGAAATACGCATGGACCCAATCTCAGAAGCCACATTTGACCCTACTTTACCTGAAAGTATAAGACACATAATTGTTGATGAAAACTCAAGAAGAATAATCTCACGTGAGACTACACCAACTGTAAATCGTGGCAGCATGGGTGAATCAATATTTATTGCAATCTGCAAAACAATTACCGCACCAATAAAAAATGATATGATAATCACTATCCAAATCGAATTAACACCTAGCTGATATACACCCTTAAAGAATTCTTTAAAGAACTCCCGCATTCTGTCGGGGATAGTTATTACTCTCCTCAACAACAATGCATATACACCTACATTTTCTATTGATCTGAAAAAATTCATGTGGTTTGTTCTTTGTCTGACATAAAGTACAAAGATAAAAAAAATTACAAATCTTTCAGTAAGACATCTTTATCACTTTCGTAGATATACATCCTATTGTCTACTAATGCTTTCCAGTGCTTACGAAAGGTGCCTTGCGTATCTATCATAAAGTCTTCCGAACCGTTCTTATCTAACTTCGACATCAGATAGTTTACAGTAATCAGCTGAATATCAACTGCAGGCTGAAAAGCAACCTCCCTCTCATCATCTTGTGAAATAGTGGCAGAAACAACACCTATCTCCAACAATTTATCGAGGATATTGTTCGTTAACCGAGAAGGCGATTTGCATTTTTCTGATATTTGTTCAGCCGTAAGAGGAGGTTTCTCATCGGCAAAACGTTTTACAATCTCAGAAGCTATAATAATAGTAAAGAAGTCTTTATATCTACGGCTAATCCGTCTTGTTTCTTTCTCAAAAGAGAATTTACCCACGTTTTGTGCAGCATAAGAAATCTCTGCCCCAATGAGTGTTAAGAACCACGAAAACTGAATCCATAGAAGCATTAATGGAATGGCTGCAAACGTTCCGTATATTGCATTGTAGCGGGTAATCCATAGCTGTCCGCTTAAAAACAGTAGTTGAAACAACTGAAATGCAACACCTGTTATAATCCCTGCAATAAGTGCATTTTTAACCTTAACCTTTGTGTTTGGTATAAACTTAAATAAGATTGTGAATAGTAGTATGATGACTATATAAGGCACAATACTCATCAACTGAGGTATAAAAGGATATAATATATATATTATTTTAAGTGTTTGATTTTGGGGATAACTTAGAATATTTAAAGCATTAACCAGGATAAAAAATATTGGCATCAAAAGCACCATGGCTGTGTAATCTGTAACTTTTCGCCCAATGTTCCTACCTTTTCTAACCTGCCAAATCTGATTGAAATTATTCTCTATATCATTAAAAAGCAGAAGTATGGTATAAAGCAATAATATGATACCAATTCCGGCAAATATTCCTCCTCCTTTAGCCTCCTCAAGTGAATTGTTTATTAGTTGAAACATCAAGTCCAGAAACTCCTTAAACCTTCCTTCTGCAGTAGCCTCTTCTGCAAAAACAACTTCACCCGTACCAGCACCTGAAATTTGTCCAAAAGTGTTTGAGGCCGTATCAGTTTGAGCGAACTCTTCTGAAGGTATTGATAAACTATCTGAATATGTTGCCGGAGTAGCCGAATAAGCACCTGCTTCAGTTTCAACGGGACTAGAAGTAAACAAATTGAATATGCTGCTTTCAAGTATATTCTCAATTCCGAAGCCTCGAGCTATTGCAAATAGAACTGCTAGAAGCGGAACAATTGATAGGAGGGTTCTGTAGGTAAGTGATCTTGCGCTGGCAGCGATATTCAGCTCGCGTATATTCCTTACTGTTAAGATTATAGTTTTTGTGGCATTGTATAGTATATTTCTCTTATTAGAAATTGTATCTGGATCGGAACGCCATATACCGTAAGTCAGGAAGTATATCAACTCCCTTACTTTAGCGCCCAACCGCTCAATTCTACTGGGCTTATAATCATCTCGATCTTTTTTATTACCGTTTATTGCCATATTATGAAGGTCTAAAAAAGCAGCCGGTCTGTAAGCCGGGTTCTGTTCCCAGTAAATTGGGTGTCTGTCATTTATCTAAGCGGCCTACCCCTCGGCATCGGGCGAGCAACCCTACTTATCCGATATACATGGCCTTGCAACCCATAATGTGTACGGCATACTGTGTTACCGCAGTACCCGGTGGGCTCTTACCCCACCTTTTCACCCTTACCCTGTTAAAAAAACAGGGCGGTTATTTTCTGTTACACTAATCTGCCCTCACGAACAGCTTCCCGTTAGGAAACATGGTGCTCTGCGTTGCCCGGACTTTCCTCTCTACCTTAGGGTAGAGCGACAAACCGACCTGCTGCAAGTGCAAAAGTAGTAATAAGTAACGACTTACACCTACTTTAAGTTTAATAAAATCAGTTAACAAAAAGAACTTATGGGTATAAAATAATGTTTATATATTAAGTTTTATATTAATACTGTAGCTCTATGCATACAAACGGAATAATGTTTCAATACTTCGAATGGTTCTTACAGGATGATGGTAGTCTCTGGAAGAAGCTTAAAGGTGATGCCCAGCATCTTAAAGAGATTGGAGTTACAAGTGTTTGGATTCCACCACTTACAAAAGGGACCGGTTCAAACGATGTGGGCTACGGTGTTTATGATCTGTACGATCTAGGGGAGTTTGATCAAAAGGGTACTGTAAGAACTAAATATGGAACAAAGGACGAACTGCATGAAGTTATAGAAACACTGCATCAGGTAGGTATAGCCGTTTATGCAGATGTTGTTATTAACCATAAAGCTGGCGGAGATGATTTACAAACATTTACAGTTGTAGAGGTAAACCCTGATGACAGAAACGAAATAATTTCTGAACCTTTGGAGATAGAAAGTTATACAAGGTTCACCTTTCCCGGAAGAAATAACAAGTATTCAGACTTTAAATGGAGTTGGGAGCATTTTTCTGCTACTGATTATAACCACAGAGATCCTAGAGATGCAATTTATGTAATTGAAGGTGAAAATAAGGGTGTCAACCCCAATGATAAATCGGTGGGACAACAGTTTGGGAACTTCGATTTCCTACTTTACAATGACATCGATTTTAAGCACCCCGATGTGCGTAACGAGTTGAAAAGATGGATAAGTTGGTTTATAAACGAAACAGGTGTTGATGGAATTAGATTGGATGCAATAAAACACATAAGTGATTGGTTTATAAAGGAATTTATTGAACATGTAAGACACGAATTTAGTGAGGACTTTTACGTTGTGGGCGAGTATTCATATTATGAAGGTAT
>CAZSBA010000017.1:9373-17097 GCA_964605035.1 uncultured Proteiniphilum sp.
AGTATGGTACGATAAATTAGGCCATATAGAGAATGATATTATTATTGATGAAGATGGACATGCTAACTTCCCTGTTAGAGAAGGCTCTGTTTCTGTTTTCTTAAAAAAAAATTAAATTGAGTACATCGAAAACTTTTCCATAAATGATTGATAATAAGTTTTAGAAACCGGTATGTCGGGAGTGTTTTCTGAATCTAGTTCCAACATTATTCCATTTTTTTCCTTCTTAAGAATCTTCACTCTATCTAAATTCACTATATATGAGCGATGGCATCTTACTAATGGTGTATCTGTTGTCAGATTCTCTTCTATCCATTTTAGTGAATTACGAATCATATAATGAGACCTGCTTGATTTATTCATGTAGTATATTGTAGCATAATTGTCTGCAGATTCAACATAAAGAAGACTATCAAGCATAACCGATATCTTTAGATCTCCTTTCTCATCAGTAAAAGCAATTAGTGCTTTAGCTGCTTTATTGTGTAAATTTTCCTGTTCAATATTTTCTAATAACCTGCTCTTTTCTTTCCATGCAAGATATAACCAGCTGATTGAATATGGGAGCAGCAGCACCAAAGCAGTATTAAATAGACTTTGTTCAAATATCTCTCTAACCTCACTGCCTCCACCTTCTTTTGGAATTAAAACTGAAAAGAGAGTGTAAAAAATTGACATAGCAATTATTTCACATAGTATCAAAAGTGCATAATGCCAGTAAAAGAGTGTCTTTTTTCTGGAGTTGGAAACCAGAATTATCCTGCTAATAACAACAACCAGCATTCCGGTAAGTATGATAATACTCGAAAAAACTAAATATTTTGTGTCTGATATATTGGGATACCAATTACGAGAACCAAAAGGTTGAAAGAGGTTGATAAAAAGTAATGCAAATAGTGCAGTGAAAATAATTATTCCTACATTATTCTTCTTATTGTACAAATATTCAGGGATTTTGTTACCCATCAGTTTTTATTTATTGATATTATGCAGAGTCTGCAAATTTAGATTTTAATTGAAGATAAACCAAAAATTATTCACCCCTGTATAGCCTATTTCACCCCACATCTGCAATTTTACCACATTTCAATTGCACTTTTCCCATTCATTTGCAAACCTTTGAAATAGGCTGTTTATTTGAACAAAATAAATCGGCTTTATGAATTATAACAAAAGATATTCTGATCTGTGTAACAGCTATAAGCAGGGTGCAGACATTTATTTAAACGAAACTAATGTTGGGATAAAATTTTATCGATTTAAAAGCATTTTAAATGAGTGTGTTAATGCTCAAGTCGCGTCCGACAATTACATCAATGAAAATATATCTTTCTCGTATCCGGTTTTTATACCTCACAAAACCAAAATAAAGAATTATGAAGAAGCTATAATTTTACTACATGGATTAAATGAAAGAAACTGGGACAAATATTTAACTTGGGCAGAATATTTATGTGTAAATAGTGGCAAGCCGGTAATACTGTTCCCTATTGCTTATCATATAAACCGAGCTCCTTCATCATGGTCTAATCCACGCAAGATGATAACTCTGCTTAACCAAAGAAAAGAGAAGTATGATGATGATAGATCTATGAGTTTTGCAAACGTGGCTTTAAGTAGCAGGCTTAGTCAAAACCCCGAGAGATTTTATATGTCAGGGCGACAAACTTGGTCAGATCTTACCTCGCTTTTTGAAATAATTATAAATGGCCAACACCCTCTTTTTAAGGAGGGGGCTAAAGCAGACATATTTGCATACTCAATTGGGGCATTTTTGTCGCAGGTTGCACTCATTGCAAATCAAAAAAATCTCTTCTCTAACACCAAACTTTTCATGTTTTGTGGAGGCAGCATATTTAACTCAATGCATGGCACTTCAAGAAATATTATGGATAAGCCTGCTTTTCAAACAATTAAAGATTATTATATTAACAACTTTGATAAAGAAAAATATGCAACCTCTATTAATTGGGTTCGAGACAAAGCATTCAATGCATTCAATAGTATGATTTCTACTGATAAGTTTAAAAAAGAACGTGAAGAGGCTTTTTTTAAGCTTAGTAATCAGATTAAAGGCATAACACTATTAAAAGATGAAGTAATTCCTCACAATGGTGTTGTAGAGGCAATAGGGAAACAAAATGCTGATTCAAACATTTCCTTGTTAGATTTTGATTTCAGTTACACTCATGAAAATCCGTTTCCAATGAAAACAAAGGACACTGGTTTACTAAACAGATCATTTAAAGCTGTATTTGATGAAGCAGTAGATTTCCTTTCTTAACTAAAATAAAAAACATAGTTTGACGTGATATATCGCAACCACAGCAAAATAGTAATCGAAATAATTTAGAATTTGACGCTGAAGCTTGGAATAATTAAAATAATTATGAATTATTCTCCATATAATTGTAAATTTGCATTATGTCAATTAAAACAACAGGAAAAATAGAAATATTATGAGACATTTTTTGGTAAACTCAACCACTTTACTTGGTGTAGGATCAATGGCTCTCTTGGCATCTTGTCAAACACAAAGCAAAGAACAACAGAGGCCTAACATCATTTATATTATGAGTGACGATCATGCTTACCAGGCTATTAGTGCATATGGGCATGGATTAAACCAGACTCCTAATATCGACCGCTTGGCAGAAGAAGGAGCAATGTTTACAAGGTCTACTGTTACTAACTCTATCAGTGCTCCAAGTAGGGCTGTATTACTTACAGGTAAACATAGCTTTATTAATGGAAAGGTTGATAATCTTCAACCATTTGATTGGGATCAGCCTAACTTCCCTAAGTTAATGCAAGCTAATGGTTATCAGACTGCAATGATAGGGAAGATACACCTCGATGGCATTCCTCAAGGGTTCGACTATTCTATGGTTCTTCCTGGACAGGGTGATTATTACAATCCTGACTTTTTAATTGATGGAGAAAGAGTAAGAAAAGAAGGTTATTGCACTGATATTATTACTGATGAAACTATCGACTGGATCAAAAACAGACGCGATCCAGATAAACCTTTTGCCGTTTTGTATCATCAAAAAGCTCCGCACCGTAACTGGTTGCCCGCTCCTGAATATCTAACCCTTTATGACGACGTTACATTTGAACCGCCTGCAACATTCTTTGATGATTATGAAGGAAGGGGTTCAGCAGCAAGAGAACAGGAGATGGAGATTCATGGACATGCAAGATGGGGCCATGATTTTAAAATGATTGTTGCACCTAATGGTGATAGCACTGGTTTCTATAATCAGCTCAGAAGAATGACGCCTCAACAAAGAGAAGATTGGCTGGCTGCATACACGCCAAAAAATGAAGAGTTTAAAGCTAAGTATGATGAGCTAACCGACGAAGAAATTGCTCTATGGAAATATAACAGATACATAAAAGATTATTTACGTACCATAAAATCTGTTGATGATGGTGTTGGAGAACTTCTCGATTATCTTGAAGAGTCGGGACTTGCAGAGAATACAATTGTGGTTTACACCTCAGACCAAGGCTTCTATCTTGGAGAACATGGCTGGTTTGATAAACGATTTATGTATGAAGAGTCGTTCCGAACACCTCTTTTAATTCGCTACCCAAAAGAAATTAAAAAAGGCACTGTAATTGACAAGCTGGTGCAGAACCTCGACTTTGCTCCTACTCTACTAGATTATGCAGGTATCGAAGCGCCAGAAGAGATGCAGGGTGACTCGTTTCGTAAATTAGTTGCCGGCAAAACCGATGAATGGCGTGATTATGCATATTACACCTATTACGAATATCCTGCCGAGCATATGGTTAAACGTCATTATGGTGTTACCACAGATAGATATAAACTTATACATTTCTACTACGATATTGATGAGTGGGAATTGTATGATCTAGAAACTGATCCCCAGGAGTTAACCAATCAGTATGACAACCCTGAATATGCTGAAGTAAGAGAGATGATGCACAAGAAACTTGAAGAGGTTCGCACTCATTATGGCGATAGCGACGAGCTTAATGACCAATACCTTCAGAAGTTTCTCGATCATAGAGCAGGTAGGTAAATTTAATTTTATATCCCTGAATGTTTAAAGTTATTGCTTTTATGTTAATAGGAGGTATACTTGGCTACCTATTCAGAAAAAGAGAGCCAGGCTATATCTCCAAAGCTATAATGATATTAATATGTCTGCTTCTTTTACTTCTAGGTATTGAAGTTGGCAAAAATCCTGAAATAATTGAGGGCATAGCAACTATTGGAGTTGAGGCTCTCATTATTACTCTTGCAGCTGTTGCAGGAAGTGCTATCATGTCTCTTTTGTTGTGGAAGTATATTAAAAGCAGAAAAAAGTGAGATCATGAGAACAAGCATTATTATTGTCTCCTTTTTTATTGTAGGTATTGTACTGGGATTAACAGACATAATCCCGGATGAGTTATTTAATAACAATATCAGCTTCTACGTATTATGCGCTCTAATGTTTTGTGTGGGAATAAGTATAGGTAGCGATTCAAAAACTCTTAAAAGCTTCAAAAGAATTAGTCCTGTTTACTATCTTCTTCCACTTTTTACAATAATTGGAACACTTGGTGGTTGTGTCTTAATATCTTTCATGCTCCCCGAACGCACTATTGCCGAAATTATGGCAGTTGGAAGCGGATTTGGATACTATTCGCTATCGAGTATTTTTATTACTGAATATAAAGGTGCCGAACTGGGTACTATTGCACTTCTGTCTAATATCATACGTGAAGTTATGGCTCTGCTGTTTGCACCTTTTTTTGTAAAGTATTTTGGTAAACTTGCTCTAATTTCTGTGGGAGGTGCAACAACAATGGATACAACACTACCTGTTATACTTAAGTTTTCCGGTAAAGAATTCCTGGTAGTTTCATTATTCAGTGGTTTTATACTCGATCTGAGTGTACCATTTCTTGTGACATTTTTCTGCACAATCTAAAAAATCATTATTCTATTTTATTGTTAATGCAAGTTCTAATCAGTAGGAACCTCTATTGTTTTATAACGTTTATACAACACAAGAATTAGCGTTCCAAAAAGTACTGCCATAACAACAAGAATATGGCTAGTAAGACCTGTTACATTAAATGATAGTTTTATAAGTGTAGTGGATAACACAAACCCTGAGTTACGCATGACCTTTGGAAAATTATCGGTCACTGCAAATGAAAACAATAATACCATTACATCACTTAAAATTAGCAACGTAAAAAAGGAAGAGAAGAATCCTTTGGTAACAGGCTTTGTATTTTGCAAGAAATTGATAATGCTATTGTTGTTCATAGCCCAATCGTAAATATTTATTGATACTAAAATAATGAATACAATACCAACAATTATAGCTAGAACCTGTTTTGCAAACAAATACTTCAATTTCTTTTTAGGCAACCTAATCAACATTCCTTCTGTATTGTTGTTAATTCTAATAGCTTTCTGATTTTGCTTATAGAAAACAAATATTAAGAAAAACAAGATTAGTATTGTAACCATACTGTATATAAACAGTGGGTTTCTGTTCATTTGCAAATCTGATGACAAGCTTAAATTCGATATCTCATCAAACATATCACGTATAGTTATCAGAGTGATTATCTCAAACTGCTTGCCTATATATATGGTCATTGATTTTGGGAAGTAGTAAATAAGGCAGTAAACTTCGTAGAAAAGAATTATTGAAAACGGTGTATATAGTGCATCAATCGGACTTTGCAGACCTATGGTGTCCTTGGCAACACCTAAATATCCTAATTGAACAAGTGCAATTATAAGTAGATGTATTAAGAAGCCTGTTACTGCAAAAACAAAAATAAACTTTTCAAGTCTTCTTTTGGATGTACCTGACAATAACTTATCGAAAATATTTAGAATTAATTTTTTCAAAATGACTACGTTTATTGATCTGAAAAGTAATTGCAAATATAAAATAATATTTGTTACTTTGAGACGATCTCAATCATCTAATTATCTACAATACTAATAAACATGAGAAAGTATCTACTTCTATTTGTTTTGATAAATTCGCTTTGCACATCTGCATTCTCGCAAAATTCTATTTGGAATGAAACTGAAGAAGCTAAATATGAGAGGCTTCAGTGGTGGACTGATGCTAGATTTGGAATGTTTATTCACTGGGGAATATACTCTCAGCTTGCCCGGCATGAATGGGTGAAGAAAAACGAACGTATCTCTGATGCCAACTACCAAAAGTATTTTGAATTATTCAACCCCGATCTATACAACCCTGCAGAATGGGCAAAAAAGGCAAAGGCTGCAGGCATGAAATATGCTGTGATTACAACAAAGCACCACGATGGTTTCTGCATGTTTGAATCAGCTTTTACCGATTACGATATCGCAAATACCCCATACGGGAAGGATGCAATAAAAGAGTGGGTTGATGCTTTTAAAGCAGAGGGCCTGAAAGTTGGCTTCTACTATTCGCTTATCGATTGGCATCACCCTCATTACACAATTGACCAGGTACATCCACAAAGTGCCTCATCTAAAGAGGAGTATGATAAGTTGAATGTTGGACGCGATATGAATATATACAGACAATACCTAAAAGATCAGGTAAAAGAGATTCTGACAAAATATGGAACTATAGATATATTGTGGCTTGACTACTCTTTCCCGGGTCAGTTTGGAAAAGGAAGAGACGACTGGGATGCTGTAGAACTTGTTAAAATGGTAAGAGAATTGCAGCCTAATATTTTAATAAATGACAGAGCCGATCTGAAAGATTACCAGGGTGGATGGGATTTTACAACTCCCGAACAGTTTAAAGTAGAGAGTTGGCCTGAAATTGATGGCAAGAGAATTCCATGGGAGACATGCCAGACCTTCTCCGGTTCGTGGGGTTATTACAGAGATGAGCTAACATGGAAAGATAATCGTCAGCTGTTAGGATTACTCATTGAATCTATAAGTAAGGGTGGTAACCTGTTACTTAATGTTGGTCCCACAGCTAGAGGAATGTTCGATTCACGCGCCGATAAAGCATTGGCCAAAATGGGTGAATGGATGAAGTATAACAGTCGCTCTATTTATGGTTGCACACAGGCTCCTGAGGAGTTTGAAGTACCTGATAACACAATATTGACATACAACCCAACCACAAACAGATTATATATTCATCTTCTCGACTACCCTATAACCAACTTCAGATTACCTGGTTATAAAGGTAAAATAAAACATGCTCAGTTCCTCCACGATGCATCTGAAATTAGCATTTCAGCACCCTACGGACATCATATGCAAGGTAGCATCTCAACAGAAAATGATCTGAATCTTCGTTTACCTATGATTAAACCAGATTTTGAGATTCCAGTGATTGAACTATTTTTGAATTAGAATAACATACCTATATTCTCAATTAAAATGAGAAACATATATAGTAGATGAGGTTTTTAAATTTTATCTATTTTGAACCTGGTATGCTGAAATAGTGGATGAATTGAGTAAGAACAGACCAAATATTGAGCTTTTAGACGCTCCTACCTTTTTTGAACTATATCGTATCTGGCTTCAGCAAAATAGTGAAGCTGCAAATGGCGAGATTTATATGGAACCACTATAAAATGGCTTATAGTATAGATGGAGCTAATTTTACTCCAACAAATAGTTTGGCTAATTAAGATAAATATTGTTTCTTTGAACAGATAATCTGCACTATTATTAAAAATGAAAAAATGAAAAAAATCTTATTACTACT
>CAZSBA010000017.1:17197-35161 GCA_964605035.1 uncultured Proteiniphilum sp.
AGATAATCTGCACTATTATTAAAAATGAAAAAATGAAAAAAATCTTATTACTACTTGCTTCTGTAGCTTTACTGGTTTCGTGTAATTCATTACAAAGCCAGAAACCCTCAAAAGAGGTTCAATATTCATCAAACCCTATTGTTGAGGGCTGGTATGCCGACCCTGAGGGGATTATTTATGATGACACATACTGGGTCTTTCCTACATACTCCGATTATTATGAAAACCAAGTTCTATTTAATGCATTTTCTTCGCCAGACTTGGTAAACTGGACTAAGCACGAGAATATTATAGATTCATCTGAAGTGAAATGGGCGCATAAAGCTATGTGGGCTCCTGGAGTTATTGAAAAGGATGGTAAATACTACTTCTTTTTTGCAGCCAACGACATTCAAAGTAACGATGAGCTAGGTGGTATTGGAGTTGCTGTGAGCGACAAACCTGAAGGGCCATATAAAGATTTACTAGGAAAACCTCTCATTGACAAAATTGTTAATGGAGCGCAGCCCATTGATCAGTTTGTTTTTAAAGAAAACGACAGCACATACTATATGTATTATGGAGGATGGAGACATTGCAATGTTGTTTTACTAAAAAACGATTTTACAGGTATCCGACCATTTCCTGATGGTGAGCTCTATAAAGAGGTTACTCCTGAAGGATATGTTGAAGGTCCTTTCATGTTTAAAAAAGATGGTAAATATTACTTTATGTGGTCTGAAGGTGGTTGGGGAGGTCCCGACTATAAGGTTGCCTATGCAATAACTGATAACCCTTTAGGTCCTTTCGAGAGAATTAATACTATCCTCGAACAGGATCCTGAAGTTGCTACAGGGGCCGGTCACCACTCTGTTTTCCATAATAAAAAGAGCGATAACTGGTATATAATTTATCATCGCCGACCACTTGAAGAGACTCATCATAATCACCGTGCAACTAGTATTGACTTAATGGAATTTGATGATGATGGTTTCATTAAACCTGTAGTGATGACTTTCAAGGGTGTTGCCGCAGACCCACTTAAATAAAGGCCTTTCCTCGGCCTTACATAGCTCTTAACTTCTCCTTACCTTCTCCCTTTATTGCTCTATTATAAAAGGAGAAATAAAGAACGAAATAAGAGTAAAATCAGGACTAAGGATTGGTAATCTCAAAGCATGGGTTGGCTAAAAACTAACTATTTATATTATGCAGTATACATATTTTTGAAATTGTTAAATACAAACCAAAAAAAAGCCCGATAAAAAATATCGGGTTTTTTTGAATCTTTATTTTTACACCTACATATTTAGTAATTGCTTAGCTTCATTAAGTCTTTCGCTCCAATCGTCTGAAGGCTCAAGTGTATCAAAATATTTAATTGCCTCTTCAAGTTGGTTGAGCTTAGCAAGCGACTCTGTGCTGTTTTCGTCACTGTATTGCTTGCGTAACACTCTGATCTTTTCTGCATCTTGAATACCTTCAACAAGTCTTTCAAATCTTATCGAACTGCGAGCATCGGGGTACACTATATAGGTGTCGCCTGCTGGCCATGTTCTAAAGCGTGAATCGGTTAGTGGATTTTCGACCCATGAATTGTATGACCAACGCAACATTCCGTCGAAATTACCTGCCACAGTACGCCATGCCGCATATACTGCTTCTGCTGGTTCAGAGAATGTGAATGTATTAGCAAATGGGTCGGCACAACAAATATACCATGTAGTGATCAATCCTTTTTCTCTTCTTGAAGCAATATCTTCAAGCTCAACAACACTGCCTGCACCTACGCTTATATCTTTAATATTAGGATACTCTTTATAGCTTTTATGATTGTCAGCTAGAGATATGCCCAGATCGGGAGCTGCCTCATCTAAAACCTTCATAGCAGCTTGCATATCGGCAGGTGAGCGTTCATCCATAGCAATATTAGTTATTTCTAACCACCCTTTATCTTTTAGATGACGAGTAAAGTCTTTAAGGAAAACTGTCCATATCTCTGTATATTCGGGAGACTGAGCTGGAAGCTCAAGTGTAACTAGTTCGCCTTTATCCATATCGTTGTAGTGCAGCTTGTTATTCCAGGTAAGAAGCGAGTAGCAGTTGATCATTTCATCAACTCCCATGTCCATCATAAACTCAACCCATCTATCGAAAACAGTGTAATCGAAACTCCATGTTTGATCTTCATTCTTAGTCCAAACAATCATATCTGAGTATGGATAGAATGTTTGCACATTCCATGGGTCGATATTTAATGTTGCAGTAATAACTTTCTGTCCAGCATCTGCAAGCATCTTCATTATAGGTTTCATCTTCTCGAAGTGTTCATCACTCCACATTTCAAGGTTATGTACTCTTGCAACAGATGATGGGTGTTGCCACAGATCGAGATGATATGCCCATTCTGAAGGATCGGGAAGCAGCTGATCCACCACTTCAATTTCAATTTCAAACTCTTCTGCAAAAGTCCTATCAGCATAGAGTTTTAAGGTCCCTTTATAAACTCCTGCAGTTGCATCAGCCGGTAGTGAAAATGTAAGCCAAACAGGTCTGACTGTTTTTGCTTCGATATTAAAATTATCTAAGTTGTCTAACATATCAGGAGCCAATGAAGCTGCAAAATTTTCGGGCTTACGGTGACCACAACCATTGGCAAATTCGTCTGTCATAACATAACGAACAAACCTTGCCTGAGCAATTGATGCTGGCAGTGTAGAGCCTTCGGAACTAAAGCTCTCGAATTCGAGTTCTACCTGATCAACCTTTTCTGCAGACCATAACAGGAGTTGAGCCGAAACAGTTTCTCCTTTCCAACCGATAACTTTAGAGTTTTTGAGAACAGGAACACTTGGTGCAACTGATTTGGGCATTTTTGTATCGATAGTAATAAATGAGGATTGTAATCCTGCAGGCACATTTGACCAATCAGATAGTGTATCGACTGTAGGATCCTGCATCTCTTCAAAAGTGATAAATTCTTTTTCAGGTCGTTTGCTGTCGCATGAAAAAAGTGCGAATGCTAGCCCTAATACTAGGCAAAGCGTAGTTAGCTTGCCAATGGTTTTTAAATACATAAATTTTTGTTTTATTTTTTTGATTTCTATCCCAAAACAGGAGTTATTTTTGATAAGATTTTAAACCGCAAAATTAGTTATTTCTTGATTCGGAAGCAGTTTTTAAAGATGTATAATCTCGAAATATTTAAAAATAGCAGGCTCATCGCTATTTCCTATATGAATCATTCCAGGTCGTGCTACTCTATCCCATCTCACAAGGTAGGAAGCATCAAGTGCATTATCATTTGCAGGGTTCCAGTTTTCACCATCTGAACTAAAGTATAAAGATAAAAATCGACCTCTCTCTACTTCTATCTTAAAATAGGGATATTCATTTTCAAAATCGGTTGTATAAAGAATGGTTTCTGAACCATCTCTAACCATCTTAACCTCAATAATATTATCTTTTATACCTATTGCAACCATATTTCTATCATCGCCATACATTGTTAAACCTTTAAAACTGGCATTCGTATTCTTAATCGTGGTTTGATAGCTATAATTTACTGTTTGGGGGCGAAGACATAGCACAGTTCCATTACTATTACCTTCCATTAAATTTCCGGATAAAGATAGCTCTCCATTTCCTACAGAAAAATCAGCTTCAGAAAATGGATAGTTCCATGTCCAGTCTACTTTCATCTTATTATCTAAAAACTCATCTCTGAAATTTGAAACACTATTCTGTTCGGTGCCGGCAAAAGGTACAGTTTGCCTGTTTACAGCAAATTTACCAGTCTTAAATTCTACCCAATCATCGTTGTTCATAACCAGTTCATGAAGTATAACCTGTCTTCCAAGATAAAACTCATCACCCGACTGGTATCCATGACTTAGATAAAACATTCTTCCATCTGGTGTATCTACAACAGTACCGTGACCACAAGACTGGTATTCGGCTCCTCCACCCGAAAGAATGGGATTCTCGTTGTAGAATTCATAGGGACCTTTGAAGTTCTTTGATCTGGCAACCCTTACGTCGTAATCACTGGAGGGACCGCAACAACTCATCGCAGAGTAAATAATATAATAATAATCACCTTTCTTAAAATGATATTGACCTTCCATACCAATATGTTCATCATCTCTTAATAGAGAAAAAGGCTCACCAATCAGCTTCAACCCATCATCTGATAATCTGCTGCCAAGTATCTCAATTGGTCGATCATCTAATCCGTATGCCTTCCAGGTTATATATAACTCGCCATTATCTTCATAAATAAATGCATCGATTGCTTCAGTTCCTAACTCAACAATGGGACCATGGTCAATAAAGTTGAGCGAGGTGCCTTCAGAAGTAGCTACACCAATAAAGGATACATTATCTGAACTTCTTCTTGCTGTATAGTAGCAGAACATTGTATTATTTCTATAATACAATTCGGGTGCCCAAAATGAGTGTGAGGTCCATTCTGGTTTTTCATCGAAAATATGTCCTTTCTGTTCCCAATTTATTAAATCTTTTGAAGTAAATATAGGATAAAATGGAGCCCACTCTGATGATGTTGTAGTAACATAATACGTATCATCCACTCTTATAACTGTTGGATCGGCAAGATCTCCCCGAATAACGGGATTATCAAAATATTTCTCCTCCTGAGAACAAGACATTGATGATAACAAAATAAATACTAGCAAAAAATAGACCTTGAAACTGAATAAACCTTTGTATTTGGTTTGATAAATATTAAAAATCATATATAATTATTTATTAATAAATTGAGAGGTGTTACAACTATCTACATTTAAAAACAGCTATACAAACTTACGCTATTCAGACTAAATATTCAAAGAAAAGAATGGTGAAGATGAATTAAATTTGTCCTTTAAAATCTCAAACAAAATTAAATAAAAACAAACACTACATATAACCGTTTAATAGTGACATTTAAAAAACATAAAAGCAACAAGTTTGCCTTCAAACTCTAAGTAAAGCATACCACGTTTGTGGTATTTTGAAATCAAAACGCAATTTTTTCTTACATTTTTTTGTTTGTCTGAAAAAATATAATTTATCTTTGCTGCCATAACAGAAGTAAACATATCCTATAAAAGTTAAAATTATATTACAGTGAAAGTATTATCACAAGATATATTTCCTAAGCAAAAAACAACAACAAAAATGTGTTGCTGTGCAATGGACATGTGTATGACCATAAGAAATTGTTGTATCGGAAAAGTATAAAAACATCAGTAATTGAATAAATTGATAAAAACTCTCCCGATACAGAATCGGGAGAGTTTTTTTGTATAAATTAATAAAGAAAATCACAATGAAAAGTTTTAGGTTAATTCGGTTTACAGTTTTTCTTTTGATAACTGCAGGCACAATTACAAAAGTTAGCGCAGAATCAATTAAGACTACAGATAGAAAAGAGGTTATAACCATTGAAAGCAACAGGTTTGCTATTCCATTATTAGAGAAATGGGCATATGAATATGAAAAATTGAACCCGGATGTTGAAATAGTTTTTCTAAAAAGTAAAACTAAAGGAGAAAAGGCCGACTTAAGCTTAGTGAGTTATTTACACAGTGATAAAACTTTCAGCAAAGTGAATAATCTCACTAACGCGGGTAGGTTTGCACTATTGCCAATTACTAATGCCGAAAATCCATATTTAAAAGAACTAAGCAAAAAGAGATTAAATAGTAAGGCTATAAAAGAGCTTTTCTTCGAAAACGGAGAACTAGAGGAGATTTGGGATTCAACAAAAGAGTCTAAATATGACATAACGATCTATTCGGGTAATAATTCTGACTCATTTGCAGAGGCATTTGCATCTCATTTTGGATATTTAAAAGCAGATTTAAGAGGTAGAAAAATTTCTGGAGACGATATATTTCTTATTAACGCAATTCAAAAAGATAATGAAGGAATCACTTTCAACAATCTTAGCTATATATTTGATATTAAGACTCGTAACATCAAAGATGGTATTGCCTTAATTCCTTTGGACATAAAAAAGGAGCATAGAGAACTGCTAAATGAAGCTGATGTGGATAAAACAATTACACTTCTGGAAAACGAAAAAATACCTCTTATACCTATAGAAAATATTGGTTTTATCTCTGAAAGTGAAAATAAAGAAGCAGATAAGTTTATTGAATGGGTATCATCTGAGGGACAAATATATAACCGTGAATTTGGATTTTTAAGAGCGGAGTATGAACAACTGGCAAATAATTAACAAAAAAGTATAAGCACTCCCATTAACCAATTGCAGAAGGATACGGGAGTGCCTATATCTAAATAAAATAGAATATGACAAATATATTGTTTTTTTTCAAGAACAACCAACTGTTCTTGTATTTAAAAAGGGCTGTTTACGTTTTATTAATTCTCCTTTTATTTAATTTCAAGGCTTATGCTCAAGAGGTTATAAGCGGAACGGTTGTTGACAGAACCAATGAGCCCATTCCGGGTGTAACTGTTTTTATTAAATCAACCTCATCAGGCACAACTACCGATATTGATGGTAATTTTAGTATTAATACAGATCAGGCACTGCCACTAACCCTTACTATTTCTTTTCTTGGATTCAGATCAGAAGAGATTGATGTATATGAAGCTGATGAGCATGTAAATATTACTTTAACAGAGGATATTAACTTTTTGGACGAAGTGGTGGTTGTAGGCTATGGAACAGCTAAAAAGTCGAGTTACACCGGATCTGTAGCAGTTGTAGGTAGCAAGGAGTTGGATAAACTTGAGATAACCTCTGTAGGCAAAGCGCTACAAGGTGTTGTACCTGGTTTGCAGTCGGTTTCTGCTGCCGGTCAACCTGGTAGTGATGCTTCTCTTTATATACGTGGAATAGGATCTGTTAATGCTTCTACTTCACCTCTCTTTGTTGTTGATGGAGTGCCGGGAGCAAACCCAAATCAAATTAGTGGAAAAGATATCCAGTCGATTTCAATACTAAAAGATGCTTCGGCAAGTGCACTCTATGGTTCAAGAGGAGCTAATGGAGTAATTGTAATAACAACTAAGTCGGGTAGCCTCAACTCCAAGCCTGTAGTCAACTTTTCTTCAAGTATTGGATTCACAAGTCGTGCCGTAAAAGATTATTCATATCTCTCGGCAGATGATTATTATGAACTACAGTGGGAAGCAATTAGAAACACTCAGATGGATCAGGGTAAAACGGCGGCTGAAGCTGCTGAATATGCTAGCAGCTATCTAGTTGATGGAGCACTTAAAGTAAATATTTACGGACCGCAGTATCCGGTTCCCGTGGGTACTGATGGTAATTTAATATCTGGTGCAACACCTCTTTGGAACGACGATTGGAGTAAGGCCATATCACGCACTGGTTTACGCCAGCAGTATGACTTGAGCATTAGCGGAGGTAGTGAAAATACAAGATACTTCGTTTCGGGAGGATATCTGAATGAGGAGGGATGGATAAGAACATCTGAGTTTGAAAGAATAAATCTTCGCACAAACATTCAGTCAAAAGTGAATAATTGGTTTGAAGCAGGTGCAAACGCATCATTATCATCGAGCTATCAAAAATCTCCTACACAGAGTGATAGTAACACAGGTAATTTTGCAAATTTCCAAAGATTGATATCAAATATTTATCCGGTTTATGAGCGAAACCCTGATGGGAGCTACGTTCTGGATGCAGAAGGTAATAAAAAATGGGATTATGGCATTTGGAGACCAACTACAGCTGTGAGTGGTGCAAATATCCTTGGCAGCGCTGAGCATGCAATCTCAGGCAGTAAAACTGAAGCAGTTTTACTGAGTACAAATATGATTATAACTTTTTTACAGGGATTGCTACTTAGAACTACTGCAAGTGCTGATTACAGATCATGGAATTCTCACTCTTATTCTCATTCTTACTATAGCACCGGCGTTATATCAGAGGGTGCAGGATCGGCTAGCAGAGGCTCAAGCAGAACACTCAACTATACTGTTAACAGTTTTGTAGATTATTCTCTTAACCTTGCCAATAAACACTCTTTTAATCTACTTGCCGGACCAGAGATTTACGTAAACAACATCTCATCATTATCAGGTACACGAACAGGCTTTCAGGTTTTAGGAAAGACCGAACCCTCTGCCGGATCTACAATTGGCACATTTGTGGGTACTTCAGATAATTACAGATTGGCAAGCTGGTTAAGTAAAGTAGATTATAATTATCTTGATCGATATCATTTCTCTGCTAGTTACAGACGAGATGGTTCTTCAAGATTTAGCAAAGAGTCGAGATGGGGTAATTTTTGGTCGGTGGGTGCTTCCTGGAACCTTAAAAAAGAGAATTTCTTAAAAGATGTAAGAGATATTGACAATCTAAACCTTCGTTTTAGCTATGGTGCTCAAGGCAACGATAACGTTGGTAACTACGCCTATGGAGGTTTTTATACAATTTATAATAGCCTTGATATGCTTGGGCTCCTACCATCGGATTTGCCGACTCCTGAACTTAAGTGGGAGACAAATCTAAACTTCAATATTGGTGCTGACATATCTCTTTTTGAGAACAGGCTGATTGCTCAGATTGATGTATACAACAGACAATCGAAAGATTTGCTCTTTGAGAGGCCCCTTTCTCCTTCAACAGGTTATAGTGGCATAAATGCAAATATTGGCTCGTTAAGCAACAGAGGAATTGATGGGCAAATAACCGGGACTCCTATTAGAAATAGGAATTTTAGTTGGGATGTAAGTCTTAATTTCGGTCATTACACAAACAAAATAACCAAGTTGCCACAAGAGGAGATACTTACAGGATCTATTGGCCAGTATGGAAATACTAAAAAGATGGTTGAAGGTGGCTCTATATTTGATTTTTATATTAAAGAGTGGGCAGGTGTGAATCCTGAAAATGGAAACGCTACATGGTACAAGGATATTGTTGATGAAAATGGTAATATAAGTGGCAAAACTACTACTGAGAATCAGACAGAGGCAACGCATTACTTCCAGGGAAGTTCACTTCCTGATTTCTATGGAGGGTTGAACAACTACCTATCTTATAAGAACTTTGAGCTATCATTTCTATTCTCCTTCAGTGTAGGTGGTAAGATCTTTGACGGAGATCAGCCTATGATAATGCATTTGGGTTATGCTCCCGGTAGAAACTGGTCGGATGAGGCCTTATCACGTTGGACTCCTGAAAACCGTGACACAAACTTCCCTCGTCTTTCGTATGTATCCGATCCATGGAACACTATACCTTCTACAAGGTTTTTATATGATGCAACGTATGCAAGGCTAAAAAATATTGTTTTTTCATATTCATTACCATCTCAATTAATATCTAACTGGAATTTAAGTGATGTGAAACTGCATATAACAGGTGATAATATTCTAACATTCTTTGGACATAAAGGATTGGACCCCGAGCAGACAGTAACAGGATCTACTTATTACCGATACCCTGCACAGAAGTCGTACTCTGTGGGTATTAATGTATCATTCTAATTTTAAAATGAAATAATTATGAAGCTAAAAAAAATATTTACACTAATTGCACTGACACTATTAGTTTCTTGCAATGATACTTTCTTCGAAACTACTCCGCCTACTCAGATTTCGACTTCTGAGGTTTTTTCATCGGAGAATAACATCGATGCATTTGTTAATGGTGCAATGCGTTTTTTAATGGAAAACAGCACATCACAGGACAATCCTGGTTTGCCTACTATTTTTCTTACACATGAGGTGATGGGAGAAGATGCTTTTGCCCGTGATGGGCGATATGGATATCGTGATTCATACCCATACCGTGATCCGTTTGATAATACAACCAGACGTGCTCTGTTTTTTTGGACTTTACAATACACCTCTATTGATCATGCAAATAATATCATTGCAAATATCGAAATAGATGCAAATAGCAGCCAGAGATTAAAACACCTAAAAGGTCAGGCCTATGCATTGCGTGCATACAATTACTTAAATCTGGTGCGCCAGTATCAATTTACGTACTCAAAAGACCCAAATGCTCTAGCAGTGCCGGTGTATACCACTCCCACTAATCCAGGCACTGTTCCTAACCCTTTATCTACTGTCAGTGCGATTTATGAACTTATTATAGACGATCTTAAAGAGGGTGAGAGCTTACTGAATGGTTTTGAACGTTCAGTAAAAAATCGTCCGAATATAAATGTTATTTATGGACTCTTTGCACGTGCATATTTAACGCTTGAAAACTGGGAGCTAGCTGCAGAATACTCAGCCAAAGCTCGTGAGGGTTATGAGATTATGTCTCCAGATCAATATGGAGAAGGATTTAATGATGTGAGTAATAGAGAATGGATTTGGGGACATCCGCAAACACAGACTCAAAATAAAGGTGGCGCATCATATTTAGCATATATAGAAACAACACCTTACACCACAGATGCTAATGGAACTAATCTATATTATGGTTACAATAGTATAATTCCTGATCCTAACTTTGTAGATCTTTTTGAAGATGGGGATATAAGAAAATCTCTTTTTGAAGTTGCAACGCAGCCGGCAGAAGCTTTATATGCACATTATAGGTATAAGAAATTCAGAAATAAGTACCCCAATCATGATGGACATATTGTATTAATGCGCTCATCGGAAATGATTCTGATTGAAGCTGAAGCGCAGGCTAGATTGAATAATACTGAAGATGCGGTACAAACTCTTAATGAATTGCGTGTAAATAGAAATTTACCTGAGCTCACTGCATCTGATTTTAATAATGTGAGTATATTAGATGAGATTTTGCTGGAACGCAGGCGTGAACTATGGGGTGAAGGTTTTCGTTTATACGATATCCTACGTCTGCAAACTGCACCAGATCGTAAAGAATCGACACATACATTTGTGGATGATGAGGGTAAAACTGTAACGGTTAGAGGTCATTGGATTACAAGGTTTCCTGATGGATCTGATTTAGTTCCGAATAGTAAATATTATCTTTTCCCAATCCCACTAAATGAAATAAATAACAATGATAATTTATAAGAAAATAAAACTAAAATAGAAAAATATGAAGAAAAATTTATTCTTACTGATAGTTGCAATAATTGCAATTTCTTGTACTCAAAAGGAGGATAAGAACGTACTGGTTTCGGGTAATGTAGAAGGTGTTGAGACTGGAACAGTGTATTTGCAGAAGTTTCGTAATAAGTCGTTTTACGTTATCGACTCGTCGGAGATAGTTGATGGTGAATTCAGTTTCTCTACAAATGTTGAGTTACCTGAGATATATGGACTATCGTTAGATACTACTAGAAACTCATTTCTTTTGTTTTTGGATGAAAATCCGGCTTCTGTGCGGCTTGACTCTGCTAATTATTACAGAAACACAAAGGTCGAGGGTTCTGACCTGCATAATCTTTTTGTAGAATATAAGAGTGAAAGAAATGTAGAAATTGACTCTTTTATTAGGCAACATCCATCGTCGCTGGTATCGGCATATGCTCTATATCGTGACTATTCATATCGTCTCTCCCCAGAAGAGATAAGATCTAATATAGATCTTCTGGATTCATCATTATTGAATACACCGTATGTTGAAGTTCTGGAAGAGTTAATACCGACTCTTGAGGGTGTGGCAGTTGGAAATGAGGCTCCCAATTTTGTGGCAGATGACACCGAAGGTAATGCAGTGGAGTTTTCTAATCATATAGGTAAGAGTAAATATTTGTTACTTGACTTCTGGGCTTCGTGGTGTGGACCGTGCAGAAGGGAAAACCCCAATATTGTAAAAGCTTATGAAGAATATAAGGATAAAGGATTTGACATCTTTGCAATATCGCTTGATAGCAGTAGAGATAGTTGGTTGGCTGCTATAGAGAAGGATGGACTGGTTTGGACGAATGTTTCGGATCTACTGTTATGGGATAGTGAACCGGCAAAACTTTATGGAGTAAGAGCTATTCCATCTAACTTCCTGATTGATGAAAATGGTGTCATTGTTGCAAAAAATCTTAAAGGTGAGGATTTGCATAATACTTTAAATGACCTTTTAAACTAACCTAATTATATACTCTTAATATTCAACTACTTAAAACATATACTTGTATATGTTTAGGGGTGTTGTATATCAAATAATAAAGAATAAATTACTCATATGAAACGTATTTTATCACTTTTAATAACTTCTGTAGTGCTAATCTTTGTAGACATAAAAGCAGATGATTTAAAATATTATTTCTCTGGAGATGTTAGTTTCGATTCAAGAATACCTACTCCTGAAGAGTTTTTAGGATATGCTATAGGAAGCAGAATTACAGAGCATAGCAAAATAAATGAATATTATAAAAAGCTTGATGAACTATCCGATAGGACAGAATTGATTGAGATAGGTAAAAGTCATGAAAGTAGGCCGATATACGTATTGGCTATATCATCTCCAGAAAATCTTCGCAATTTAAATAGTATTAAAGCACTGCGACAGGACGTAAGAAAAGGATTAAAAGTAAATAGTCCACTAATAATATTTCTTGGAAATACGGTACATGGCAACGAGATTTCAGCTTCGGAGGCAGCGCTCTTTTCAGCATTTTACTATACAGCAGCAATTGATGAAAGTGTTGTTAAACAATTAGATGAGAGTATAATTTTTATTGATCCGGTACGTAACCCTGATGGACAAGAAAGATTTGCATCGTGGGTGAATTCGAATGTTAGTTTCAATAGACATAATACTTCTCAATACGACAGAGAACACAGCGAAGGATGGCCAAGAGGACGTGGCAATCATTATTGGTTTGACCTTAATAGAGATTGGGTAAATATAGTTCATCCCGAAAGCAGGGCGAGGGTTTCGTTGTATCAAGACTGGTTGCCACACGTACAGGCAGATCATCATGAGATGGGAACTAATAGCACATTCTTTTTTGAACCAACAGACCCGGATGGTAATGAAAGTCACCTTGTTCCGCAATCTAATTATAAGCTTAACCGGCTCTTTGCCGAATATTTTGCAAATGCCCTTAATGAAATTGGTTCCTTTTACTACACTAAAGAGTCATACGATAATAAAAACCCCAACTTTGGCTCCACTTATCCTGATTTTAATGGTGGTGTAGGTATTCTGTTTGAACAAGGATCTTCACGTGGCTTGGTACAGGAGTCTGATAATGGATTAATCACACTCCCTTTTACCATTCGTAATCAACTAGTTACTACAATAGCAACAGTTGATGCTGCTCATGGAAACAAGACTGCCCTATTTGATTTACAGTATGATTTTTTCACTAAACCGTCACCTGGAGTTGACAAAAGTAGGTCGTATATCATTGGAGATAAATACGATACATATCGTTTATATGAGTTTCTCGACCTGCTTCTTGCTCACAGATTAGAGGTTTACGAGAATAAAAATGACATAGTGATAGATAGTATTACCTATTACGGTGGTAAGTCGTATATTATCCCGGCCGGACAACCCAACAGTGCACTTGTTGGAATAATATTTGATGATAAAACTGATTTTGTTGATGAAAGCAAATTAGGATATGGTGCAGGTTTCTCTCTTGCGTATTCAACCGGACTCTCTTATGGTGTAACTAACTCTGTGAATCGTGGAAAGAGAATTGAATCAATTCCGGAAGTAGCCAATAATAGACTCCAACAATCGAATTACGCATATCTGGTTGACTTTCGTAATTCTGCAAGTCAGCAATTTTTATTACACCTTTTGGAGAAGGATATAAAGGTAAAAACAGCTACAAAACTATTCTCACTAAATCACCAACAAGATGAGTTGAATTTCTCATATGGCAGTTTACTAATCCCTGTTAGGACTCAAAATATTAGTTCTGATGAACTGTATGAATCACTTAAAGAACTCTCATCTCAAAATAGTGTTGAGATTATACCAGTTAATACAGGTGTCAATTCTAAAGGGGTTGATTTAGGCAGCAACTCATTTAAGAATATTGAAAGACCAAAGGTTTTAATTGTTACCGGAGCAGATGTTTCTTCTACTGAGGCAGGGGAAGTATGGCACTTGTTTGATCAGCAACTACAATATCCACTTACGAGGGTTAATTCAGAAAATCTGAGACGTGTGCCTCTCAATGAATTCAACAGAATTGTATTTGTGAGTGGTAGTTACGATTTTCTTAATGAAGCACAGCTAGAAGAACTTAAAAGCTGGATTAAAGCCGGAGGAACATTAATTACAGTCAATGGAGCATCTCGATGGGCAATAAACAATAGTTTCTCGACAGAAAATATTGTGGCTCTGAATGATAGTTCTAGTAGAAGTAGACCTAAAAGACAACCAACTTCAGTTTTTATGACAAAGGTAGATCTAACAAATCCAATTGCATTTGGACTAACCTCTGATTTGTTGCCAGTAATAAGAGAAAGCACTCTTTTTATTTCCAAAACACAAAATAGTATAGCAGTTTACAGTGATGACCCTCTTCTTAATGGATTTATATCTTCAGAAAATCTTGAACAACTCACCAAATCAGCATTTATTAATGCAAATGGATTAGGAAGAGGTAGTGTTATACAATTTGCAGATAACCCACTTTTTAGAGGAATATGGCACGGAACAAGTCGCACCTTTGTAAATGCAATACTATTTGGAAACTTAATAAACTGAATAAAAGAAAATGAGAAGTGACTTCAAATTAAACGATTATTGAAACAATGATAAAGAAAATACCAAAAACATAAATAAAAGTCGTAAAACATTTCACTTTATCAATTATTACTATAACTTTGCAACAAATTTACATTTAAATGCTTGAGATGCAGAGATTGTATTCATCATATTTTACTACTTCAATGACGATGACCCCTTGGGGGGTTATGTAAATTTTCACATCAGTAAGCATACACTGCTTTTTAAGCTAACCGTTCGGTTATAGCATTAAGAATCAACATTTTTATTAAAAACGGCCGTTTTAGACGGTATAAGTAATAATCAGATGAAAGTAATGAAATTTGGAGGTACCTCTGTAGGTAACCCCGATAGTTTACAATTGGTCAAGAAAATAATTGAGAGTGAAAATGAACCTGTTATTGTTGTTGTTTCTGCTTTAGACGGCATTACTGACAGGTTACTACTTGCTGCAGATTTTGCATTGAACAGCAATTCAGACTATAAATCGGTGTTAGACGAAATGGTAGACCGACATCGTAATGTTATTGAGAAAACAATAACGTCTATTGAGGCTAAAGAGGTTACTACAATAAAATCTGAACAGCTCTTTGAGGAGCTTCATAATATCTTACGCGGTGTTTACTTGATTGGCGACCTGTCACAAAAGACTTCTGATAAGATTGTAAGTTATGGAGAACGACTATCGTCACTTATTGTTAGCAAAATGATTGTAGGTTCTCAATTATATGATTCTACAAAATTCATTAAAACGAACAAACAGTTCAATAGTCATATACCTGATCTTAATCGTTCTAACGAACTTATAAAAAAGACATTCTCTGAAATGCCTCCTCCAAGTGTGGCTATAGTTCCAGGGTTTATTTCCTCGAGCATCGAGGAGAATGATATCACAAATATTGGCAGGGGTGGTTCTGATTATACAGCAGCAATTATTGCAGCGGCTATGAATGCTTCGATGTTGGAGATATGGACCGATGTGGATGGTTTTATGACAGCTGACCCTAAAATTATTAACTCAGCATATGTAATCGACGAACTATCTTTTACAGAGGCAATCGAACTTTCTAACTTCGGAGCAAAAGTTATATATCCCCCAACAATTTTTCCGGTATACCACAAAAACATTCCAATTTATATAAGAAATACATTCAGCCCAGAGTCTAAAGGAACGCTCATTAAAGATATTAAACCTACTAGAGACGGTAAAATAATAAAAGGTATATCTTCTATTAACGACACGGCTCTTATAACTATAACAGGGCTTGGAATGGTAGGTGTTATTGGTGTAAATAAGCGTATCTTTTCGGCACTTGCTGACAATGGGATTAGTGTGTTTATTGTTTCACAGGCTTCTTCTGAGAATAGCACATCTGTTGGTGTCAGGGCTCAGGATGCAAAGCTTTCGCAAAAGGTGCTGAACAAAGAGTTTGCCTATGAAATTGGTATGGGAAGCATTAACGAAGTTATTGTGGAGTACGATTTGGCAACAATTGCAATTGTGGGCCAAAACATGAAGCATGTACCTGGTATAGCAGGTAAGTTTTTTGGTGCTCTTGGAAGAAATGGTATCAGTATAGTTTCATTGGCACAGGGTGCTGGTGAAACAAACATTTCATGCGTAATTTCAAAATCTGATTTAAAGAAAGCTCTGAATGTTATTCATGACTCATTCTTCCTGTCTCCATATCAAGAACTAAACCTGTTTATTATAGGAATTGGCACTGTAGGAAGCAAATTACTTGAACAAATACGCTTACAGCAGTCTACTCTAAAAGATCAAAACAAGCTGAGAATAAATATCGTTGGGATAGCCAACGGTAGAAAGGCTCTTTTTACACGCGAAGGAATTCCTCTTGAAGGCTATTATGATGTTTTGATGGAGAGAGGAGCTAAGAGTTCTCCCGATTATATTCGTGACGAAATTCTGAAAATGAATATCTTCAACTCTGTCTTTGTTGATTGCACAGCCAGCAACGACATAGCTAAAATATATAGTGAATTGATGGCTAAGAACATCTCTGTTGTAACAGCAAACAAGATTGCAGCATCATCTGATTATGAGAACTATAGCAATTTGAAAGATACTGCTCGAAAGGCAGGTGTGAAATTTCTCTTCGAAACAAATGTAGGGGCAGGCTTACCTATCATCAATACAATGAACTCTCTAATTAACTCAGGTGATAAAATAGTAAAATTAGAAGCTGTTCTATCGGGGACTTTGAACTTTATATTCAACACATTAAGCGAAGATGTGCCTTTTAGTAAGGCAATTAAATTGGCGGTTGATGCACAGTTTGCAGAGCCAGACCCCCGTATTGATTTGAGTGGCTTGGATGTTACTCGAAAACTAGTTATTCTGTCACGTGAGGCCGGAGCAGTGGTAAATCAATCTGATGTTAATAAAAATCTATTTATTCCACAGAAATATTTCGATGGTACTCTTGAGGAGTTTTGGAAGACTATACATGAAATGGATGCATCTTTTGAAGAACGCCGTAAAGAACTTGCCAAAGAGGAAAAAAAACTTCGTTTTGTAGCGTCATATAACAAAGGTGAGTGTGAAGTGGGACTACGTGAAGTTGAAAGCGGTCACCCCTTTTATGATTTGGAAGGAAGCAATAATATTATAATGATTTCTACAGAACGTTATAACGAGTATCCTATGGTAATAAAGGGCTATGGAGCAGGTGCAAGCGTTACTGCAGCTGGAGTATTTTCAGATATTATCTCAATAGCGAATATAAGGTAGTTTTGATTTGAGATAAATAGTTGAAGGATTTTTGTTCTAAATACAACAGAAATGAAGTACATAATAATTCTGGGAGATGGGATGGCAGACGAACCAATTGGTTCGTTAGGCAATAAAACTGTAATTCAGGCGGCACATACGCCATACATGGACATGCTTGCAAGCAAAGGGAGGAATGGACTGCTGGATACAATTCCAAAGGGGTTCTCCCCTGGTAGTGAGATTGCCAACCTGTCGGTATTGGGATATGATGTGCCAGCGGTTTATGAAGGTAGGGGCGTACTTGAGGCTGCTAGCATGGGCATTGATATATACGATGGTGAAATGGCTATGCGATGTAATCTTGTGTCGATTGATGGCGAATTACTTAAAAACCATTCGGCAGGGCATATATCTACAGAAGAAGCTTCTGAGTTGATTCGTTTTTTAGAGAAAAGTTTAGGTGACGAAGTGTTCAGTTTTCACCCTGGTGTTTCGTATCGGCATGTTTTGAAAATGAAGGGTGGTAATAAATTTATTAACTGCACTCCTCCTCATGATATACCTGAGAAACCGTTTAAGCCTAATATGATAAAGCCAGAAAGACCTGAAG